>JAFTIY010000087.1 GCA_017456665.1 Clostridia bacterium
ACTATAGCGGTCATATCGTCTATTGCCTCGCCGTCGTTTAACTCAATTGCGCGTTGCAAAATTCTATCGGCAAGAATTTGCGGGTTTTTAGTGGTTTGCGTTGCTAAAAAATCAACCGTATCGGTACTTGAAAAAAATGCGTCGGTAATCCCATCTGAAAGCATAACAAGCATATCTCCACCCTCTATTTTTAGCGTTTGCGTGGTTGGTGTTACCTCCTCTAAAATGCCTAAGGGCAGTGAAGCGTTTTCAATAACGGTAATTTTGTCGCTTCCAATCAAAAAACCGTACGAAGCTCCAATCTTAACCACGTTTAAAAATCCGCCGTAAAGGTCAAAAACTCCGCCGTCTAGAGTAGAAAAGCTATCTGATGAGCAAACCGAAAGTAATTTATTAACTATTTCAAGCGCCTTTCTTCCGCTAATGCCCGCCTTAAAAAAGCCCTCAAGCAGCGAAATTGCCGCTTTAGAATTATTGTATGCGGCGCTTCCACTACCCATTCCATCGCACAGTGAAACGATAAAAGTGCCCTCGTTAATTCTAATAAGCGAATGGGTATCACCGCTTGCATCCGACGCGTCTTTTGTGCGTTGAGCTATACCGAACGATGCGTCTAAGAGGGGAGCGTTTTTAAATACGGCTAAAATACCTTCGCCAACGTCTGTTTTTGATGTTAATTGAACTCTTTTACCTGTTGCTAAAAAAATACATTCGCTTATAATAGCGCTGTCAATTTTTTCCCTTCCAAGCAATATATGAAAATCCTCGCCGGCGCAAATTATTTGCTTTGCTAAAATACCGCTGAACGCAAGTTGATCAAATATTAGCTTTTCGTTTTTTTGTTTAAAATCTATTCGGCTTGAAAACTCAAGTGCGATTGAAGAAAGAACTTCAGATATTCCATCAGCTTGTAATAAAATAAGGTTTTTATATGTTTTTGTTTGCTTGCTTTTTTCTATAAATTCCTCATAGGTCGAAATTTGTTTATTTATTTCGTAAATCATGCTGTTAACGGAGTAGCAATAAGAAGAAAAGTCTCGCGATAGGTCGATTAACGTAACTTTTCCTTTATTTAAGCCAAGAGTAATAAGCTTTAAAATATCGCCTTTATCGGGCTTGTTTTTTTTCAAGCATTCGCTTTGCATTCTGCACGACGAGCACACGGTAAAAACGATTTCTTCGGCGATTTTATCTGCCATTTGCTCACTTGTCATATAAAGATTATCAAAACACGAAATAGCGTTTTCAAGATCAGAAAAACTACTCGAAAGACTGTTTAAGCGTGCAGAGATTTCGCCTCGTTCAATATTGATTATTTGCCTTGTGATTTGTGGAAGATCAAATTTTAATAGGAGTTTTTGCAAGCTATCAAAAAGTTTTTTAGGTGTAAATAAAAATATTACGGTGGGCAAAAAGGTTTCAAGGTAGTTGTATGGGGTAAAGTATGGCAAAACTCCGTTTAAATAGTGGTATGCAAACTGAATAAGAGCAACCGAAAAGGCTGAAAGCAAGCTCGACGTATTAATAAATAGCAAACAGGCCGCGCAATATATAACGAATAGCGAAAGAGAAGAAAGGTTTTTTGTGTGCAAGCATATTGCAAAAGCGAGAACGCAAGCAGGTATAAATGCGCGCGTATCTTTATAAAATGCGCATGTAAAAAGCACTATAGTAACTGCTATCGCTTGCCAAATACCGCTACCTAAAATATTTATCATTCCAAGTGAAATTGCAACAGCCGAAGCATATAACGCTATGCGCTCGTATAGCATGCTTTTAGTGCGAAATTTTTTAACAAACGCCATTTTTGCTCCGATGCTAAATATTACCGCTAAAGCATAGATAATCGCGCTATAGACCAACTTTTGATATATCGAATGGCTAAATTCTCCTAAAAAATAGGGTATTAAGCTAATAAGAGTAAATGCTAAAAGCTCTATTCCAACCGTTTTTCGTTTAGCTTTATAAACGCTCATAATAATAACGAAAATTACTGCCGTAATAAAAAGCAAAGCGCACTGAAAAAGGTTAAAATTTATTATACAAGCGATTAAAAACAAAATAGCCTGAATTAGCGGAAAGGAGCTTATTGCCATAAAAGCGGGAAGTAGTGCGACCGAAAATGGAACTCCGCTTATTACGTTATTTAAAACAAAATAACAAAAAAGGCAAAAGCAATTTTTAAAAAAGCTTTTATAGGTAAAATTTTTCATAAAAAAACCGCCTTGCGAGTTATAAACAAATTATAAAACCTTCGCAAAGCGGTAATTTGTAAAATTTTAAGTTATTATATATTGTTTTGTAAAACTTTTTAATAGCATACGAATAAAGAGCGTTAGCGCAAGCTTATAGTTTAAAGCCGCAAGTTCCGGTGGTTCTGATTTGAGCCGGGAATACGTTATTTTCGCCAAACACCTTTTTCATGCAGGCAACGTAGTTATCAACCTCGCCGTTTTCAACGAAGCCCAAAATAGAGCCCGCAAATCCGCCGCCGTGAACGCGGAAGTAGCTGTTTTTGGTTATTTGCTTGCTGTATTGTATAGCGAGAACAACGGGTTGTTCAGTTTCGCCGGGTACGTAACAATTTTGTAAAACGGATAAACTGCTTTGACCGCTCGATGCAACCTGCTCAAGGAAAAGTAGGTAATTGTTTTCATCAAGTGCATTTTCAGCCGCATCAACCCTCTTGTTTTCGTTAAAGAAGTGCATTGCGCGTAAAATTGCGCGTGAAGAAAATTTTTGTTTGAGAATGTGCATTTCGCTTAAAAATAGACCTTCATCTACGTCGCGTAAAACTTTTTTGCCAAAATGAGCGGCAACGCTTTCCATTTCAGTGCGAATTGCAGCGTAGTGTGGGGTAAGTTTTGCGTGGTCGCCACCCGTATTGGTTAAAACCAACGTATATCCCTCGGGCGGAGTCATAACCTTAATTTCGGGTTGAGTAGGTATATTAAAATCGAGTTTTGAAAGAGAGCCCAGTGCTATTCCGCTTTGATCTAATAAGCCACACGGCTTACCGAAATACACGTTTTCAGAATATTGCGAAACAACAGCCTTTGTAACGGGATCAAGCGCCCCGTTTAAATACATAAGATTAATAATTTCGCAAACGAGCACCTCAAACGCCGCCGATGAAGAAACTCCAGCACCTCTAAAAATGCTTGACGTGGTGTGAGCAATAAATCCGCCGAATGTGTAGCCTAACTGTTTAAGCTTTGTGCAAACGCCTTTTACTAAAGCTGTAGAAGAACCAAACTGTTCTTTAACTATTTCGCTATCGTTTACCGTGGTTTTTATGGGTGAAAAACCTTCAGAATAAAGGATAATAGAGCCATCGCTCGTGGGGCTTGCAAAGCATAAAATATCGCAATTGATGGCCGCAACCATAACCTTTCCGTGGTTGTGGTCGGTATGATTACCTAATATTTCTGCACGGCCGGGCGAAGAAAAAACGTATTCGGGAGCTTTGCCTTCAGCTTTAACAAATTGATCGTAAAGTTCAGCAGCTCTTTTATCTAATGAAGAACAGTAATTTTTGCCGTAAAAAGAGGTTAGATCCATAGTCACTCCGAAAAATTTTATTTTTTTTCGTAAATATTATAACATTTTAAATGCGTTTTGTCTACAAATATGTTACAATATAGATATGAAAAATCAAAAGATTAACAAAAAAGTGGCTTTTGTAGTCACTGCAATACTACTTTTATGCTTAATCGCGTTAGCAATTAGTCCTGCAATCGCTTCAACTAAGCAAAACGCGTTGAGTGGGCAAGAAACGCAAATAACCGAGCAAGAAAGTTTGCCTAAAAGCATGCTTAATAGCGTAGTTTTTATTACCTTTGAGCAGCAAGGGGATAATTATCCCAACGGTTTTTTTGATAACGTTTACCGCATGTATCAAACCTCGGCAACGAGCGTAAAAAATTACGTTAAACATCAAAGCGGTGGGTTGCTTAACGTCGATACGAACGTGCTTAATCATGAGCAAACCGTTGTTAAGGTAAGCAATCCTGCTAACTACTATAAACCGCGCTATAGGTGGATTAACAATACTTACGAGCTTGTTAACGAGCTGGGTTACGATAACCGATATTACTCTGAAGACGGAAGCGTAGTTGATTATCAGTCGCAACGTGGCAAGCTTAACGTAGAGTACGCGCTGCGCGAGCAACAGCTAATTCGCGAGGTCGTTGAAAAGCTTGAGCTTGATTCCAATTATTGTACCGATGCAGATTACGACGGCATAGTAGATAGCTTGGTTATTATAACCGATCTATCAACTACGGTAGAATGGGGAGAGGTGCTGTGGGCTCATATGGGCACTTGCCATAATTTTACAGATAACGTGCTTAACACTTTTTATTATACCGATGAGCAAAAGAGCGAATGTCAAAACCTTAAAAATATAATGCTTGGCGACGCGTTCGTACTTTCTTACAATATGATTCCGCTTGGAAATATTACGTCAGCAAAAGCGGCAAACTATAATCCATGCATTGCAAAAGAAGATGATTTATATAACGTAGGCCTACTTTGTCACGAATTTATGCATACGTTAGGCATTTATGATTACTATTCGTATCAAGACGGCACGTACGAGTCAGTTGGCGAATTCGACTTAATGGCGACAACTAACCCCGCTCCTCAAAATATGCTTGCGTATTTAAGATATAAGCTGGGGTGGTTAGATTATAACGATTGGCTATACGTACACGATAGCGGCA
>JAFTIY010000088.1 GCA_017456665.1 Clostridia bacterium
GTTGCCACAAACAACGAGCATTTTGCGAAGGACGTTTACTACACCGTAAATAACTGAGCAAAAGCGCAGTTTTTGTGGCAAATGCGAAGTATATAAGCCATATTTTAGATGCATTTTACTAAATCTATCATTATTGCAAACACAAATAAAACAACCAATCCAACGGCGTGAATAACGCCTTCTACGTTGCGGTTAATGGGTTTTTTGCGTATCCATTCGATTACTACGAAAACGGCGCGCGCACCATCGAGAGCTGGAATGGGAAGCAGGTTGAATACCGCAAGCGAAATTCCTATAAAGCCAGCTATTTCGAGCAAGTAGTTAAGCCCGTAAGAGGCGTAAGTTGCGGTAGTGGTAATGGTGGTTATAGGCCCGCCAAGCGCATCGAGGCCAAGTTTGCCGGTAAAAAGCTGACCAAACGCCGCAAGAGTGGACTGAACGTTTTTAAACGCATAAACTACGCCGCGACCTATCGTTTCAAAAAAGCCGAATTTAACGCTATCGGTAGTCATGCGGTAACCTGCTTTAACCATTTGTATGCCAAAATAGTTAAAAATACCCTCGTTTGTTTGCTTAACCTCTTGAGTAAAATCGGTAAGCGTATAAATTAAAAGCACTCTATCGCTCCCGCGTGATACGTAAATATAAAGGTTATCGCCCTCGTTAAAGTTACTAACGAGCGAACAAAAATCTTCGGGAGTAAACGCTCTAACCTCGTTTAAGTAGGTTGCTTCGTCGATATATTTTTGAATAAGAGTATCGCCGTTAACCAAACAACAATCGGTTAAACCCTCGCCTGCAAAATCTTGAGTAACGGGCATTTTATCAGAAATTCTTAAAATATAATCCCCTTTTAGCAATTTTTCGGGGCTAGGATTTTCTTCCGTAGTGCCTAAAACGCCCGATAACGCAGCTATAGACAAGCTTTCGTAAATTTGATTAAGATCTTGCATACTGGTGCTGGTAGGATCGGCGGCAAGTTTAATTTCAATATTTTGCCTTTGCCCGTTACGAACAACCGTTGCTTTTACAATATCGTTTTTCTTATTGTTTTTTAGTGCGTTTATTAAATCGTACTGGGTATAAATATCAGTGTTGTTAAGGCTTAAAATTACGTCGTTGCTTTGCAAGGTATAAGAATTTGGGTTTGCAACCTCAAACGCGCCGATGCACATTTGCCCGTAAGCGCCTATCGAAATAATAAAGATTAAAATTGCCGCAATAAAGTTCATACTTGCGCCGGCAATTAAAACCAAAATTCGTTGCCAAGGCTTTTTGTTGTTAAAAGCGCGGGGATCAGCTACGTCGTCGTCTTCTCCCTCAAATGCGCAAAAGCCACCGAGCGGTAAAATTCTTATAGAAAATATTTCGCCGTTTTTGCGTAGCTTTTTATAAATGGCAGGGCCCATGCCGATTGCAAATTCGTTTACCTTAAAATTGAAGATTTTTGCAACCACGTAGTGCCCAAATTCGTGCACGGTAATCATAAACAACAATACGAGTAAAGCTAAAAGTATTGAAGTTACGTTGAAAGAAGCTAATAGTTCATTTAATAAGTTAGTCAAATTTTTTCTCCTTAAAAGCAAGCATAACGCACTCGCGAGCAAAACCGTCGGTATATACTAAATTTTGATAGGTTACCGGCATATTAACTACTTTTTCGAGCGCAAATTTAACGTAGCTTGCTATTTGCGTATATTTTATTTTACCTTGCAAAAACAGCTGCACGGCAACTTCGTTTGCACCGCTGAGCGCGCAAGGCATAACTCCGCCCTCTTTTGCAGCTGCAAGAGCCAGCTCAAAACAAGGGTAACGGTTTGTATCTACTTGGTTAAAGGTTAAACTTAAATCAAAAAAGTTTAACTGCTTTGCAGAAGTGGGTTTTCGGTTAGGATAGGTTAGCGCGTATTGAATGGGAATATCCATAGTTGGCGCAGAAAGTTGAGCTATAACAGCGTTATCGGTATATTCAACCATAGAATGTATTATGCTTTGCGGATGAATTACCACCTTAATTTTATCTAAACTGCAATTAAAAAGGTGCATCGCCTCTATAACCTCAAGCCCTTTGTTCATCATGGTTGCGCAGTCGATAGTTATTTTTGCGCCCATTAGCCAATTGGGATGCTTTAAGGCGTCGCTTGCGGTTACCTTTTCTAGCTCGCTTATTGGAGTGTTACGCAACGCCCCGCCCGATGCAGTTAATAAAATTTGCTTAAATGGCTTGTTTGTATTTTCGCCAAGGCATTGCCATATAGCAGAGTGCTCACTATCTACCGGGATTATCGTTGCGCCGTGCTCTTTTGCAAGAGGCATTACAATTTCGCCCCCGGCAACGAGTGCCTCTTTATTGGCAAGTGCTATAACCTTGCCCATTTTGCACCCCTGTATTACCGCGCTTAATCCACAAAAGCCTACAACCGCAACAAAAATTACGTCTGCCTCGGGCAAAACGCAATGCAGTAAGGCGTTTTCGCCTGTGTAAAGAGTGGTTTGTTTTGGAAGGCTTTTTATTTTTAAAGCGCCCTCAGGATTGGTAATACCCGCAACCATTGGCTTAAATTTATTTATTTGTTCGCTTAAAAGTTGACCGTTTGAGTTACAGCAAAGCGAAACGATTTTAAACTGATCGGGATAACGCTCTACCACTTGTAACACTTGCTTACCAATAGAACCGGTGCAACCTAAAAGTGCAATCTTTTTCATTATTATTTATACAACCTAACTTTATTTTATGCAATAGGTTGCCCTTATATTAAAAAATACTTTATTAAAATTATAAAAAAGTGTGCTATAACGCGATTAACGCAAGGTTAACCCAAAGTATAAGTGATTAAAAGAGCGCTGTTACCATATAGATAAACAGCGAAGCAAAGATAATGCCATCGATTCTATCGAGCATTCCGCCGTGGCCAGGGAATATTTTGCCTGAATCTTTAACGCCAAGTGAGCGTTTAATAAAACTTTCTACTAAATCGCCAAGCTCGGTAAGAACTGCGGCAAGCAATCCAACCACAGCAAAATATACGTACGCGTTGAGTGATAAATGGTAAGTAAAGGTGTTTTTCATTATGGCATACGTTACCACTGCACCAACAATACCCCCAATTAATCCACCTATAGCCCCACTAATAGTTTTTTTAGGGCTAATTTCGGGGCAAAGCTTTTTGCCCTTTAACGTTCTGCCAACCAAGTAGGCGAACACGTCTGCCGAGCAAGCACAAACAAAAACGAGAACGAGAGCAAAGGTAGAAATATTACCCAAATAGTTAATGCTCATAAATGGAATGAGCATAACGCCCGGATAAATTATAGATAAAAAGCTTAAAGCAAGGCTTTCGAGCGAGCATTTGCCCTTTGTAAATACAGGAATAAAAAAGGTGATTATGCTAAACACCAAATAGCTGATAAGTGCGCCCGTTTGTTTAAACAAAAAGAAAAAAATACAGCCGAAAAAGCAAGCGCAAAGGCTAACCGCCTTTTGCAACGTAGACGTTTTTTCGCCCAGCATAGAGTTCATTTCGTAGCTTCCGATAAGAGCAAAAGCGGTTAAAAGAATATGAAAATAATCAACGCTGATCCTTCTTAAAAAGAAAAATCCAACAACCACAGCGGCCAAAACAGCCCCCGTTATACTTCTTTTAAGCATTATAATTTACCAAAGCGGCGTTTGCGGTCGGCAAACCACGAAAGCGCCTTTTTGACTTCCTCCTTTGAAAAATCCGGCCATAAAACGTCGGTAAAATAAAGCTCGGCATAAGCGCATTGAAAGAGCATAAAATTACTCAAGCGATGCTCGCCACCCGTGCGGATAACTAAATCCACGGGAGGCAAAAAGCCGTTGTAGGTGCTTTTTTGGATGTTTTGCCAAGTTATAGCCAAGTTATCTTTTAGCATATTGTTAAAGGCGAAACAAAGTTCTTGCCTCGCCCCGTAATTAATACATATGTTTAAAACGGGCTTATTAAAACAAGCGGTTTTTTGCTCGTAGGTATTAATCGTTTGCCTAATTTGCTCGTTTAAAACCTGCGTATCGCCCGAAATACACAATCTAACCCCCTTTTTGAGAGCTATTTCGCCGTATTTTTTAATGCCGTCGTTTAAAATTTGAAAAAGAGCGTTAACCTCTTGAGTTGGTCTTTGCATATTTTCGGTAGAAAAAGCGTAAAGCGAAATATAGCTCACGCCCTCTTTAAGCAGAGCAAAAACCACCCTTTCGATATTTTGAGCGCCTTTTTTATGCCCGTAGCTTCTTTTGTGGTTGCGCGCGGTAGCCCACCTGCCGTTTCCGTCCATAATAACGCCAACGTGGCAGGGAACAACCGATAACTGTTTATCCTTTTGCATTAAACGGTCATTACGTCCTTTTCTTTTTCGGCAGCAACCTTTTCTATTTTAGCGATGATAGCAGTAACGCTTTCTTCAACCGTTTCGCTAAATTGAGAGCATTCGTCCTCGGTAATTTCTTTTCCGTTTTTAAGTTTTTTAAGAGTATCTAAAGTATCACGGCGTATATTTCTTGCAGCAACCTTTGCTTCTTCGGTCATTTTTTTAACCTGTTTAACGAGCTCTTTTCTGCGTTCTTCGGTAAGCGCGGGGAAAACTAATCTGATAACGTTACCGTCGTTAGTGGGGTTAATACCGATGTTTGCTTGCTGAATAGCCTTTTCGCAAGCTTTAAGCATAGATTTATCCCAAGGAGCAACAACCAAGCATTGACCGTCTACAACAGACATATTGCCAACTTGGTTAATAGGGGTAGGAGTTCCGTAATAATCAACTACGACTCTATCTAAAACGTGGGGATTTGCCCTGCCTACCCTTATCATAATGAGCTCGTTTTTGAAAACGTTTAAAGTTTTTTCTAATCTTTCTTCGTTTTCCATAAGTATCATATCAATTTTTTCCATATCAGCTGCCATAGTTTTTCTCCTTATATCTAAAATTAAAAGTGTTTTATAGTTGTTCGCATAAAAGCGAATTTTTTAGCTTAAACTGCACGTTTATTAGTCGTTTTTTATCCAAGTTCCGTTGTTATTGTTGCCCATAACTGCGTTTACAATAGAATTTTCTTCGTTAAGAGCGAACACGAAAACGGGAACGTTGTTTTCCATACACATGGTAACCGCCGTAGTATCCATAGCCTTTAAGCCCTTTGCAATAAATTGCATACCCGTTAAGCTATCGTATTTTTTAGCATTGGGGTTGGTTTTTGGATCGCTATCGTAAACCCCATCGATATTTTTAGCAAAGAGCAAAGCGTCTGCCCCGATTTCTGCCGCGCGAAGAGATGCGGTTGTATCGGTAGAGAAGAAGGGATGCCCCGTTCCGCCGCCAAAAATTACAACCTTGCCGCTGTTTAACGCTTCGTCTGCCTTGCGCCTATCGAATGGATCGGCTAAAGGAGTTACGTTAAACGCCGTTTGCACGATTGCGGGCACGCCGTTTGCAATGAGCGTTTCTTGCAAGCACAAAGAGTTCATAACCGTTGCGAGCATACCCATATAGTCTGCGGTGCTTCTGTTCATCGAAAGCCCTTGCCTGCCACGCCAAAAATTACCACCGCCCACAACTATGCTTATTTGACAACCTAGTGCGTGCGCGCTTTTAATTTGAGCTGCTACCTCGTTAAGAATCTCGTTTGAATAGCCCGTGCCCTTTTCGCCTGCAAGCGCTTCACCGCTTATTTTGATTAAAACTCTTTTGTATTTTGCCGTCATATACGCTCCACCATAAAATATTCGTTTTATATATTATACAATATATTTAGCGATTTGTAAATTATTGTAATAAATTTAATTAACAAAAAAAGAAGAAAGTTGCGTTTTTTTCGCCCGGTTTCTTCCTTTTTTACTTTTGTTTAGATTAATTAGAGCTCAACTATAGCTTACTGCTCATTTAACTTCTTGATATAAGAGCGGCGGCGCTTGTGCTGAACGTGCGGAAAATACTTCCATTGAGCTTGAATTGGATAGTTATCTTCTAAATTTAAATTGGTTTCGCAATATTCAATATCCTTTCTGATCATAAGCTCGATAAGCCCGTCCACCACGATACTGTTAAAGCCGAGGTTTTTATACTGTGGCAATACCGCAATTAAAGCAAGGTCTAAATGCTTTGGATTGTTTATCGTTTTTAAAAGCTTAATTAGAGTTGAAGGATATAATTTGCCGTTTCCACCCGCTAATGCATCGCCAATTGACGGAAAGCATAAGCCAAATGCAACAACTTCATCTTTTTCGTTTAAAATAACGCCTACGTAATCGGGCTTTATTATAAGCATAAATTGATCGATGAGTTGTTTTTTCATTCTATCGGTAAATGGAACCGTGCCGTATAAATGCTTATAGCCCTCGTCTAAAACGTGGAATATTCCGTCTTTATAGGTTTTTATAAACGTTTTTATATTATCCGGTTGGATAAGCCTTAATTTGTGCTTTTCCATAACCATTTTACTAATACGCTTAACCTTTTCGTTGCGCTCGGGCTTAAATAATCTATATTCAAGCCAATCGGTTTCTTTAGCGTAACCCTCACCTTCAATAAGGGCCGAATAGTAGGGATGATTGTATTGCTCTTCAAAGGTGTTTTCTTGATCGAAACCGTCGATTAAAAGCCCCTCTCTTTCTAAATCAGAAAAGCCCAAAGGCCCGCAAATAATTTCGCACCCTTTTGATTTTGCCCAATTTTCTACTGCTTCAAACAATGCGTGTGCAACGTTTTGATCGTCAATTGCATCAAATCTAGTAAAACGTGCCCTTTCTTGCCCGGTTTTTTGGTTGCTGGCATGTTGAATTATGCCTTGAATGCGCCCAACGTGCTCGCCTTGCTTATAAGCGTTAAAAAAACAGCTTTCGCAAGTGTCAAAATAAACGTTTTTATCTGAAAACAGCGTTTTTTCATCTGCATAAAGGGGGGGAACGTAACATGGGTTACCTTTATACATTTTGTTTGCAAAATCTAAAAAGTTTTTGCGCTCTTTTGCATTGTTTACTTGTTTAATTTCAATCATAAAATCCTTCTTTTATTATGTAAATGCCTATTAATCGCGTTATAGAAGAGTTTTTACCTTTTAAGCTTTAGCTATAGCAACTGGCTCATAATTAAAAATTTGACGGTTATGGTAATGTGGAAAAAATTAAAAGAACGAACTATCGCGCCGTAAATAACCGCTATTTATTTAAATTCGTTGTTTAAATAGTGGTTAGATGCAAGCGAGAGCAGGCGTTTTAAGTTTTTCCGCAGGGGGCGACCTTGGTGGTCGCAGGAATGTGGAAAAAATTAAAAGAACGAACTATCGCGCCGTAAATAACCGCTATTTGTTTAAATTCGTTGTTTAAATAGTGGTTAGATGCAAGCGAGAGCAGGCGTTTTAATTTTTACCGCAGGGAGCGACCTTTGTGGTCGCAGGAATGTGGAAAAAATCAAAAGAACGAACTATCACGCCGTAAATAACCGCTATTTATTTAAAATGCAAACGTTAGTTATACCATCAGTCTGCTCAAACTTAACCGAAACAACTTCGCTTAACGAAGTGGGCACGTTTTTGCCAACGTAATCTGCCCTAATGGGTAACTCGCGGTGACCTCTATCGATAAGCACGGCAAGCTGAATGGATTTTGGGCGGCCAAGTTGCATGATGGCGTCGATTGCCGCTCTTACCGTTCGGCCTGTAAAAATAACGTCGTCACATAAAATTATATCTTTACCTTTTACGTCAAAATAAATTTTACTTTCGTTTACCTTTGGAATTTCGTCTAGTTCTGAAAGGTCGTCGCGATAAAGAGTTATATCTAACTCGCCAACGTCTACCTTTGTTTTTTCAATTCGCATAATACCTTCGCTTATAGCCTTTGCAAGCGGCACTCCGCGCGTTTTAATACCAACGAGGGCTATACTTTCTGCCCCGCCGTTACGCTCTAAAATTTCATGCGAAAGCCTAACTATAGTGCGTTTAATCGCATTTTCGTCTAATAACAGTGTTTTAAATTTCATTATATATACCAACGATTAAGTTCGTTATTGCGCCTATTTATTCAGCAAAATATTAAATTTTGATAATTATCTTTTTATTGTAATAACATAAATATTATAACACTATTTTAATTTAATGTAAAGTAATTTTAAAAATATTTTTATCAACAGCAATTGAATAAATTTATTTACTCACAAAGTGTGCTTTAACTTTTATTTAACTAAACCCGCTTTTTTTGCTGTTTATTAAAAAAAGTAGAGCTATAACGCGATTAACTGGGCGTTTTGAGTTTTAACAATTTTAGTTTAGTACGCGCTCGGCAATTACTCCCACCCTTTCGTATAAAGCGTAAGAAGATAAAACCTTTTCGGTTTGATATAGGTTTAAGCAGATTATTTTTCCGCTTTTTTCGTCGGTTATATCCATACAAAAGAGGGTTGAACTATCGCAAACGGAATAAATATCTTTAAGCAGTAGGTTATAGTTTACTATTACGTGCTTGCACTCTTTAAAGCGCAAATTATATACCGAACGATTTGCAAAGCTTTTTACGTATGTTTTTTGATTATTTTTTTGTAAACTGCCAATAAAAATAAATAAAGCAAAAAACAGAAGGGATAAATTTAGTAAATTAATAAAAATTCCGTAAACAAAAAGAGCAAGCAAAAACGTGCTTAACAAAATACCTAAAATTTTGCAAATAAGCGCCGCTCTTTTTTTGCTTAACGATAAACAAAGTGTGCAAAATAAAATTCTACCGCCATCTAGCGGAAAGGCGGGAATTAAATTGATAGAGGCAACCGATAAATTGCTTAAAACAACTACGTCGGTATAAGTATACGTTTGTGGAAACACCCACCAAAGCGCTATAAAAATTAAGCAAACGGCAACGTTTAAAAGTGGGCCACTTAATGCGATTTTTATTTCGTCTTTATATAAAAGTCCGTCTATAGAGCCGTTAACTACGCTTCCGTAAGGCATAAGGCACACGTTATTAACCTTATAACCAAGTTTTTGCATAGCGCTTGCGTGCCCCATTTCGTGAATAAATGCGGTGAGTGCAAAGTTTAAAAATAAAAATACTTTGCCGCAAAGGGCAAAGTATAATCCGAATATAAAAAACAGAGGATGAATTTTAATTTTCATTATTTATTAAATACTATTGAATTTTCTACGGCTGCGTAATCGGTAATTAAACTACCGTTGTTATATAAATAAACACTTGCTTTGTTTTTGGTGTAACCTATGGGAACGTTTGGATTAACGCTTTCGCCCTGCCCAAAATAAACGAAGTTTATTCCCTCGATAATACTGCTAAAATTATCGCTGTGTTCTACGGTTACGGTATAAGTGCCGTCGGCATTTTTATCAACTTTTTCTACCACGCCCTCGCAAACGGGATAGAGAGAATATTCGCCCATAACAGTAATTACGCCGCTTGAAAGAGTAACCCCTTCGCCGGTTGCGGGCATAAAGAGCGAAAAGTCAACGTGAGTGCGATTATCTTGCTCGGCAATTTGTTCACTTTGAAAAACGCTTTTTAAAAGTGTGTTCATACCGCTGTTTTCCCAAAAAACGTTGGTTAAAATAATTGCGGCAACCAGTGCGAAGCACGCCGCTACTTGTGCATAAATTACGGCAGTTTTGCGTTTTTCTGCTTTTGCAACCTTTTCATCGTATAAAACTGGCATATTGCTTGCTTTTTCGCTTACTTTATTGCAATTTTTATCGTTTTGATCGCAATAAGAGCAGTTTTGATCGCATTCCTCTTCTTTTTCTAATAGGCTTAATTGGTCGTTAACCTTGCGGGCAAGCGTTTTCTTTTTTAAAAACCTGCTTTTGCGCTTATTAACGTACTCGCACGAGGGAATATTTAATTCAATCATTTTTGCGTATTCGGTGCTGTCGTTCATAGTTTTGCTCCTTAACAAATTAGTTTGGTAAATTTTATGAAGCACCAGCTTTTATTATTCCTCGATTGCCACACTTTTTTACTATCGTTAAGCATTTTGGTATTTACAAAAGAAAAAAATGGTGGTATAATTATTTTATGAAGAATATGTTTTATTTAATTTGCGCGCAAAATAACGAAATTTTTAAAATACTAGTTGCAAGCTTTGTTATAATTTTTATACTTTTTATACTTTTTGTTCTTTTTAAAAAACGCAAGCCAAAAGTTGATTACCTTCTTAAAAGCAGTTTGTTAACTGCAACTGAAATACAGTATTTTAACGTTTTGCAGTCGATTATAGGTAACGACTTATTAATACTGCCACAAATAAATTTGGCTTCGATTATAGATAAAAAGGGTGCAAACAATTTTAGAACGGAGCTGTTTAGAAACGTGGATTTTGGGCTGTTTGATTATAACTACCGCCCTATTTTACTGATTGAAATAAATGATAACAGCCATTTTAGAAAGGATAGAAAAGAAAGAGATAAGCGCGTTAACGAAATTTGCAAAAGCGCGGGCATTCCGCTTGTTACCTTTTGGGTTAAAGACGGTATTAATCTAAAAAAAATGAGCCAACAAATCAACAATTGTTTAAAATACGATAGGTTTTAAAGGTTTTTTTTAACCATTGCGTTACCTTATTTATTACATAATTTTATTAACTTGCTACTATTGGAGAAAAAATGAAATTATTTAAACAAAATTACACTAAAAAACGAAAATATGTATCGTGGCGGTTTGTTATAATTGCCCTTTTGATTATTTTACAGCTCGTATTTACCTTTGGTTTAATAATGCTTTTGGGTAACAAATACGCTTTTGTTCAAATCATGTTTTTTATTTTAGGTATAATTTTATTAATTTTTATAATAAACAAGCCCCAGCCGGCAAGTCATAAGTTGCCGTGGCTGTTTATATTTCTTTTAATGCCCGTTGCCGGTTTATTTATATATTTGGCATTCGGCAAAACTATTTTGCCTAAAAAACAGCTTAAACGCTTTAATAAAGACGGAATAGATTGCTCTAAATATTTAGTTCAGAACAAATCGGCTAGCGAAAGGCTTTCGCAAGCAAATTTAGATGGCTGGGCAATGACTCAATACGTTTCTAACACCACCCTTTTGCCCTTTTATAACAACAGCAGTTGCCATTATTTGCCTAGTGGCGAAAGTTTTTTTGAAAGGCTTAAGCAAAGGCTTAACGAGGCCGAAAAATACGTGTTTTTAGAGTATTTTATTCTTTCTGAAGGTAAAATGCTTGACGAAATTATTGAAATTTTGATAAATAAGGTTAATTCGGGAGTTAAAGTATTTATTCTTTACGACGACATAGGCAGTATGAAGTATCTACCTATGCACTTTGACGCAAAATTGCGCAGCCTTGGAATTAATTGCTATAAATTTAACAGGTTTTTACCCATAATTTCGGCAATTCATAACAATCGCGATCACAGAAAAATTGCCGTAATCGACGGCAAATACGCCTTTACCGGTGGAATTAATATAGGCGACGAGTATATAAACGTAGAAAACAGATTCGGGCATTGGAAAGACTGCGCTATTGAAATTGAGGGCGAGGCGATTAATAACTTCGTGGTTATGTTCGTTCAGCTTTACAACCTTTTTGCACCGCAAGCGCTTGAGGTTAATAATTATTTTTATAAAGGACAGCCTGTTTTAAGCTCGGGATACGTTCAACCGTTTGGCGATGGGCCAAAACCACTTTACAGTAGCAGAATAGGTCAACAGCTTTTTTTAAACATAATACACAACGCAAAAAAATATTTATATATTACAACCCCCTACCTCATCGTTGACTATTCTATAATAGAAGCGCTCGATATGTGCGCAAAACGCGGAGTAGACGTGCGCATTTTAACCCCGCACGTTCCCGATAAAAAGGCGGTGTTCGCTCTTACGCGATCAAATTACATGCCGTTAATTCAAGCGGGAGTAAAAATTTTTGAATACGAGCCCGGATTTATTCACTCTAAAACGATTGTGTGCGACGATAACGTTGCGTTTGTTGGAACTATTAATTTTGATTACCGCAGTTTTGTGCATCACTTTGAGTGCGGCGCACTGCTTATAGAAAATTCGGCAATATTCGACGTTAAGCAAGATTTTTTACAAACGGTAACGAAAAACGGCATAATGCAAACCAAGCAAACGGCAAAGCTAACCCTTATGCAAAAGCTTCAAAAAAATTTTTTAGGGTTATTTGCTCCTCTTTTATAGCTACTTTTATATTTAAAATTTTAATTTTTAAGGTAAATTTTGTTTTTTAATATAATTTTAAAAAAAATAAAAATAATTTTTAACAATTATGTACAAAAGCAAAAAAATGTGTTATAATGATTATAAATTGAAACGGAGGTACGATCATGGCTTACAAAATCAACGACAGTTGCATTTCATGCGGTGCTTGTGCTGCAGAATGCCCCGTTAACGCTATTGCTGAAGGCGACGGACAATACGTTATTGATGCTGATGCATGCATTTCATGCGGTGCTTGTGCATCAACCTGCCCCGTAAGTGCTCCGGTAGAAGAATAATTTTATCGGTATACTTCCAAACTTTTAAGTTCGGAATAGCCTTACTTTAAGCTTAAAGCATTGCGCTTTGGCTAAAACGCGAAATTAAGGGTTTGTTTAAAACCCTTTTTTTTGTTAAACCTTATTTTGATTGGTTTAAAAAACTACGCTTAATAAAAACCTATTATTTAGCGCGCTATGCTTTGGTATATTTTTTATACTCGCTAAAAAATTAGCTATTTTTTTAGCACTTGGCTTTTTTACTAAATTAACTTTAAAATATTACAAATTAAAATATAAATTTTTAAATTACACATAATAAAAGTATATGAAAATTGCATTTTTTGACGTTAAACCGTATGATAAACAGTTTTTTGATAAGGTAGCAAAAGAACGCGGAGTTACGGTTAAATATTTTGAAACAAAGCTAACTGAAGATACCGTTACCCTTGCAAAAGGTTCAGACGCCGTGTGCGTATTCGTAAACGATACGGTAAACGCAAACGTTATAGACGGACTTTATAATTTGGGAATAAAAATGATAGCTTTGCGCTGCGCTGGTTATAACAACGTAGACGTAAAGCACGCGTTTGGCAAAATTCACGTATTTCGCGTTCCCGCATATTCGCCATACGCTGTTGCTGAACACGCTATGGCAATGTTGCTTACCTCTATTCGCCGAATTCATAAGGCGTATATTCGTACGCGCGATTTTAACTTTAGCTTAAACGGGCTTTCTGGCTTTGACCTTAACGGAAAAACGGTTGGAGTTATTGGTACCGGTAAAATAGGAAGAGTGTTTATTGATATTTGTAAGGGCTTTAATATGAATGTTTTAGCCTACGATAAATATCCTTCGCGCGAGCTTGAAGAGCAAAATAAAGCTAAATACGTTGAGCTTGAAGAACTTTTTAAAAATAGCGACGTTATTTCGCTACATTGCCCGTTAACCGAAGAAACTTACCACATAATAGATAAAAATTCTATTGACTTATGTAAAAAAGGGGTTGTTATTATCAATACCTCGCGAGGAGCTTTGGTAGATGCAGAGCATTTGCTTTCTGCTATTAAAGAGCGAAAGGTTGGCGCTGCCTGCTTAGACGTTTATGAAGAAGAATCAGAGCTGTTTTTTGAAGATTTTTCGGGGCATATTATCGATGACGACGTTTTAGCTAGGCTTATTTCGATGCCCAACGTTATAGTTACCTCACACCAAGCCTTTTTAACAGCAGAGGCGCTCGAAAATATTGCGAATACCACAATCGACAACCTTTGCAACTTTATTAAAAACGGTGAGTGCTCTAACGAAATTTGCTACCGATGCGGAAAAACTGAAGATTGCAAAAAGGGTAAATGCTTTTAATTAATTTAAAAAAGAGGTTTATTATTTAAAACCTCTTTTTTTTATAAAAAACCGCTTATAACGCGATTAACAAAGGTTAGTTAATTTTTATTTTATAAAAATAAACTTTTTTTTCGTTTTTTATTTAATCAAAAGCAGACATAATTTTTATTTGATTTGCATAATATTTTGTGAATAACTTTCGGAGGCTTTTTTGTGGAAAATACCAACTTTAATTTAACTACTCCCGTTTTGCAAAATATTAGCTGGTCAGGCGGGGTAAAAACCACCCTTTCGCTTTTATGTGATAAGGTTTTAAACTATTCGGCAAAGGTATATATTCAAAAAATTACGCCCGTTCAAAACGCGGTAAAGGTTAACTTGCGCGTAGCTATAACGGTTGCTTTTGAGGGAGAAGATCAGGTTGTTGATACCTATCAAAGCGCGGCTGAATATCCGGTTGAAATAGCTAACGAGCAAATTAGTGAAAACAGCTTGGTTAACTTATATGCAAGTTGCAGCCAAATTAACCTTGTTAAAGTTGATGAAAATTACGAAATGAGCGGTTTAATCAACCTATACGGCCACTTTTTTACATACGAACAAACGCAAGGAGCAAGCTCGTTCGATCGCATTATTTGTAAAAAAGAGCAAGTTAACTGCATTAATTTTAAAGGTAACGTTTTTAGCGAATGCGATATTGAGGGGGATAAAAATCTTACCTACTTAGCGGGTAAAATTATATCGCACGAGAGCATTATAAAAATTAATAGCTCAACCCCTTCGGTTGGCGAAATTTTAGTTGAGGGCGAAATAATTAGTGATTTTTGCATTGTTAAAAAGGATGGCGAAACCACGCGTGAAATCTTTGTTTTGCCATTTAAGTACGAGCTTGATTGTCAAAACTGCACAACAGACGATAAAGTTCAACTTTTTAGTAGAATTTCAGGCGCATATTTTAAGGTTGTTAACGATGAAAATCAAAACTATTCGCAATTAACCGCCACTTTTAACCTTAATTTTAGCGGTATTTTATACGAAAATTGTAACGTAGATATAGTTACCGATTGTTTTAGCCCCGAATATTTTATTACTGCAGAAAAGCAATCTTTAACGTTTAACACTAACGTTATCTCAAATACGGTTAAGCAACGTGTTTTTGGTCAAGCAATTTGCGAATTAGAAAGCGAATGTAAGCTTTTAAGCCTATTAAACGGAGAAATTTGTAATTTTAACTATTTAACTGTTGATAATCAGTTACAAATAAGCGGCGAAATAATCGCGAATTTACATTTTGAAAAACAAAACGACTCCGCTGTTAAAATTGCAGAGCTGCCGTTTAGCATAGATTTACCTATAAAAAATAAAATTATACTTTGCAGCGTTGATAAGCACTCTCTTACCGCGCGCATGCAAGATAATAAACTTTATTTAGAGTGCGATATTATAATTACTCTTCAAACAAAACAAGAAGAAGAGATTTTATCTTGCGTAAGCTTTTTGCAAGGCGATAAACTCCCCCAAGACGACAGCGCCGTAAACGTTATTTTTATTCGCAAGGGAGAAGATTTGTGGTCTGTTTGTAAAAAAGCAAAGGTTAGTCAGGAGCAGCTTATTAATCAAAATCCGCAAAACGTTTTTCCTGCCGAAAAAGACGATTATATAATGGTTTATAAACAAATTAATTAAAAAAATAACAGCCTATAGGTTGATTAACTCAACTTTTATGCCGTTTTTTTAACTGCTTTATATAGCACTTTTTGTTTGACAACATTTTACTTTTGCTATATAATAAAAATATTGGAGATTAAAAATTATGCTACATACGATGAATTTAAACGATTTACCATTTAATCAAATAAAAAGCGGAACAAAACGAGTAGAAATGCGCCTTTACGATCAAAAAAGGCAGCTTATTAAAACTAACGACGATATTTGCTTTACAAACGTTACCACTGGCGAAAAACTTAACGTTAAAGTAACTGCAATTAGAGTTTTTAAAAACTTTTTTGAACTTTATTCTTTTTATAATGATAAAACGGTGCTAGGCTACAATAAAAACGAGCGAGCTAACCCAGAAGATATGGGCGCTTATTATTCAGATGAAAATATTTTATTATACGGAACTTGCGCTATAGAAATACAATTATAAAATAATTATCGTTAAACGTTGTTTAATTTAATAAATATCCCCGTATAAAAACGCGGGGTGTTACCATACAATAACCATTACGCCCTACTTTAAGGGCGTATTTTTTTATTTTTACCTCAAAAGTGGGGCTATAACGCGATTAACTGGGTGTTTTGTTAAAAAGTGTATAAAATACCTATTATAAATAATATGTAAAAAGGCATGATAAAAGCGGAGCGAAAATATTTGCTCCGCTTAAGTTTTAAATTTAAATAAATATTAATCTTTTTGACTGTTACCAATAAACGTACCAAAAGAAGTTACGTTATGTTTATCTTTAGGTTTGCCGTACATAGTGTTTTCGGGGTCTTTTTCGCGGCGAGCGCCGTAAGATTTACCACCCTTTTTGTCGCCGTATTTTTTAAAGCCCTTTTTATCGCCGAATGATTTGCCACCTTTTTTGTCGTGATGGTTGTTACCGGGGCGATCTGCGTAAATAGGACGTTCATCTTTAATTTCGTTAGGAACGATTACTATATAGCGATTAGGTTCTTTGCCTTCAGATTCGGTTTTAACCTCTTCGTTGTTTAAAAGAGCGGTGTGAATAATTCTTCTTTCAAAGGGATTCATTGGCTCTAAATTAACCTTTCTGCCCGTTCTAACAGCTTTTGCAGCGAGTTTTTGAGCGAGAGCGGTTAAAGTTTCTTCACGTTTTGCACGGTAATCTTCGCAATCTACAACTACGCGCTTATATTCTTCCCTTCCGATATTAGCAACAGCACCTGCTAAACACTGTAACGAATCTAAAACTTCGCCACGGTAACCGATTAAAAATGAAGAGTTAGAAGCAATTAAGTTAATGCAAATTTTTTCGTCGTCACGAGTGATTTCGGTAGTTGCGTGAACGTTAATAAGATCAAACAAACCGTCTAAAAAGTTAACGGCTCTTTGAGCATCGCTTATTTTTTTGTTAGCTTAACCTTTGCGGGAATTGCTTTTTTAAATATAAGACCTTTTAAAGTAGGTTCTTCTAATACCTCAATTTCTACCTGTTCGCGAGTAACGCCAAGCTCTTGCAGCCCACATTCAACGGCTTCTTCTATTGTTTTGCCTTGAATTTCAATACTTTCCATTATAATCTATACTCCTTGAAAGCCATTGGCTTTTTTGATTACTTTTTGTTATTTTTACCTTTTTTATCTTTATTTATTTCGTTAATTCTACCCGTTCTTTTAAGTTCCATTTCTTTAGCTTCTTTAGCGGCAAGACGTTCAAACTTTTTATCAACTAACTTGTTAATAATTAAGGTTGAAGCTAAACCGAAAACTGAGCTTACTACGATGTAAATTGAGAACGAAGCGGTGTACATAAACGAAAAAATACCAAACATAACGGGCATCATCCAGGTCATCATCTTTTGTGATTGAGCGGCTGTGCCGTTTTCGCCATCTACAGTAGAAAGCTCCATTTGGGTTTTATTTTGCTTTTGTAATACTATCTGTGATAAAAGCATAGTGCCAATTGATAATATTACTAAAATAATGTAACCGTTTGCTTGCGATTTTTCTTTTTCTAAAGCGCCGGTAAGTTCAGCGTATTGTTCTTCGCTTACAGATTGAACGCTATTATCTGCACCCGAGCAAGAAGCCTTGCAAGATGCAATACAGCCCGAACTTTTTACAAAGCCGTATTCTGCAAACGTAGATTTAACGGGATGTTCCCAAGGTAAATCTTGCGACCAAATATTTTTAACCCATAAGAACGAAAGCTCGGTATTTCTAAAAACTTCGGCAGCAGCTTCACGGCCAAAGCCTTTAATATTTTGGTTTACGTATACCTTTGCATAGTGATTAACTATTTGACTTGCTACTACGTTTAAATCAAGCTCGCTAGATAAAACGTATTCGTTATTTTCGTTTAAATAAATATCGCCGTCTTCAGCAATAATATAATCGGTTAAAGCACCGCTAGTGCCCTTTTCGATTTCGCTGTAAATTAATGCGTAACGCTCGTTTAACTGTTCTTGACTGTAACCCGTGCCAAACGTTACAACAGCATCGTATTTATTATTTTGTTCAATTTTAAACACTCCGTTATACTCTGAATTTATAAAATAATTATATAAATTTAAATAACGGGTAACCTTTAAATTTCCGTTTTCGTCGGTGCTTTCTACCTTTATAACGTAATCTTCGCTGCAGTTATCAATAGCCTGCTCGTAAGCAACGCTCATATTGCAAAAAACGTCAAAATTGGCGTAGTTTGAATAGGTTGAAAATTGACCGATAACAATTATAAATACTACAAGGTTTAATAACGTGGGTAAGCAAGCAGAAAGAGGGCTATATCCGTTTTTCTTATATAAATCTTGTAATTTACGTTGATAAAGCTCTTGATTGTTAGAAAATTGGCGCTGAAGCTTTTCAAGCTCGGGGCGCATTTTTTCCATCATTACAGAATTCTTTTTAGTAGATACTCTCGAAAAAATAT
Organism: Clostridia bacterium; assembly: GCA_017456665.1. GTDB lineage: Bacteria > Bacillota > Clostridia > Christensenellales > Borkfalkiaceae > HGM11416. The sequence goes on from JAFTIY010000088.1 coordinate 18,426, forward strand.
CAAACGGAAGGGTTATAAGCTTTAATATTAAAGTAAAAACTATAATACCTATGCCAATACTTCCACAGCCTTCGATAAGAGCTTTGATTATATTACCGAGCCAATCGAGCTCTATAACGTTTTCGATTTTTCCTATAGTATCGACAACGACTGAAAGAATGTTAATTAAGTTCATAGTCACCTTGATCGATTTTTTTTACAGTTAAAAAATTATAACAGATTTTTGTGTTTTTTAGACTAAATAAGCCACTTTTTTACACTCGGATCATCAGGAACGGGATCGTATCCCCCTTTGTTTAGCGAATTACATCTTAAAATCCTAAACAATATTAAAGGAAAGGCCTTAAAAAAAGGGTATTTTTCAAGCGCCTCTATTGCATAAATGGAGCAAGTAGGCGTAAAAATACAACCACTATTTAAGCCTTTTGATATATATTTTTTATAAAGTTTTATTATCCATATAAAAAAGCGGTTAATCATTCAACAGGTTTTCCTTACAAAGCAGATATTTAATATCTTCGTTATAGCGCTTAAAAGAGTAGTCGTCGCTCGGCTTTGGGACTATTACTATATAATATCCCCCTTTAAAAGAGCTAGTATACTCGCGCATACAAGCGCGCAAAAGCCTTTTAATTCTGTTTCGTATAACGGCTTTTCCATTCTTTTTACTTACGGAATAACCTATTTTTAAATCACGGGCTTTTACGTACACCAAAAGCAAGCTTTTGGCGTAACATCTTTTCCCTTTTTTGAAAACCAGGTCGAAATCGCTTCTTCTTTTTAACCTGTTATCCAATTTTTTAATTATGCAGAAAGTTTATGACGACCTTTAGCTCTTCTTCTCTTTAAAACGTTTCTACCGCTTTTGGTAGCCATTCTTTTTCTAAAGCCGTGTACTTTACTGCGTTGTCTTTTCTTGGGTTGGTAAGTTCTTTTCATTATGTTAATCCTCCGATTTTTTCTTCGTTTAAAAAGTACTTTTAATATTTTATTTATTTTACGCCGTTTTGTCAACAAATTAACGGCGTTTTATTTGCTTTATTAGCCTTTTTTTGCCTTTTTTAGCCGTTTATTCTGATAGGTACGATTAAGTAAAGCACGTTTTCGTCGCTATTAGGCCTTATAACGCAGGGCGAAATTGGGGTGGTTAGCGAAATTTTTACAAAATCGTCTTCTAAAACGTGCATGCAGTCTAAAACGTATTTACTGTTAAACGCTATGAGTATATCTTTACCCTCAAGGCTAATTAGTACGTTTTCGTTAATGTTGCTCATTTCTGAAGTTGCGGTAATGTTTACGCAGTTTTCTTTAATATCAAATTTTACTAGGTGGTTTTGCACTCCCCTAGAAACAACTGCAGCTCTTTCTACAGCGTTTTCAAATATTACTTTATTAGCCTTAAATTCGGTTAAAAAGTTAGTGGGAATAATTTGCTTATAATCAATATATTCTCCCTCTAAAAGCCTTGCGGTTAAAATAGTATTTTCTACTTCTACCATCAAGTTTCTGTCTTGTATAATAACGGTTATAAGGTCTTCATCGTTATCTAAAAGACGGATAATTTCGTTAAGAGCACGTGAGGGAACTATAGCTTTAATTTTGCCGTAAACCTCTTTTACGGGCTTTTTGCATAGAGCAAGGCGGCGACCGTCGAGTGCTACGCAAGTAATCATATCTCTTTCAGCTTCGAGTAAGCAGCCTTTTAAAATAGGACGGCTATCATCTTGTAAACAGCAGAAAGAGGTTTTGTTTACTAAGCTCTTAAAATCTTTTTGAACCATAGTAAACGAATTTTCTTTAATTTCTTTGGTTATTACGGGAAAATCTTCGGGATCTATTGCCTGAATAAAACCAACTGAAGAGCTGTAAGTGATTTTTAAGCGGTTATCGTCGAGATAAAGCTCTAAATCATCCTCTTCTTCTAACTTTTTGATAAATTCTGCAAAAAGCTTACCGGTAACTAAAGTTTCGCCCTCCATATAGGTTTCGGCCTTAATAGTTTTTTCGATAGCTATTTCGTTATCGGTTGCGATTAAAGTTAAACTATCCCCTTTACAAACGAGTTTTATGCACTCTAAAATAGGATTAATACCTCTTGTGCTTACCGCTTTAACAACTTTTAAAACTGCATTTGAAAGATCAAGCGCTTTAACGATGGTTTTCATGCTTCCTCCGAAAGAATTAATAATATTTTTATTTATTCTAAGTAATAAAAACAGTAGGGTGCTGTGATTTTGTGGAAATAACAAAAATTAAGCGTTTTGCCTACGTTTTTTAAATTTTTTAGTGTTGAAAGGTTGTTGAATTTATCTTAATAAATTGTGTTTAACCTGTTTTTTAGTGGATAACTTTTGCTTTTAACCAACTAATTTATAAAAAACGTTAATTAAAGCTTTTTTTGGCAAAAATAGCCGCAATCCGCACTATAACGTATATATTATATATTATAATTTTAAAAAAAGCAATTAAAAATGCGCGTGATATTAATTTATGTTCTAAATTTTAAAGTTACTTTATCCATTTTTTAACAAAAAACAAAAAGTGTAAAAAGTTATCCACATTTACACAGTTTATCAAGGTGGATAACCTGTGTAAGAAAAGTTAATTGTGTAAAACTCAATAAAAAATCATTATTTGAGTTGTTAAAAGGCTTTTTTTATGTTATAATTACGGTATGAACGGCATACTTTTACAAAACGGAATAAATTTAGATAATAAAAGCATTGAATGCTTGCAAACTTTTTGCGATTTTTTGTTACAAAAAAACAAGCAGTTTAATTTAACTGCCATAAAAGAAAAGCAAGAGGTTTATTTAAAACACTTTGCAGATAGCTTGATCGGTACTAACTTTTTTATAAACGCAGGTAGAGTTTTAGAGGTTGGTTCGGGAGGCGGATTCCCTTCAATTCCGCTAAAAATAGCAAATAGAGATATTAATTTTACTCTAATGGAAGCAACGGGTAAAAAATGCACCTTTTTAAAAGAGTGCGCAAACCTATTTAATTTTGAAAATTTTGAGGTTTTAAATTTAAGAGCTGAAGAAGCAAGTAAAAACACTACTTTAAGAGAAAGCTTTGATACGGTTACCGCAAGAGCTGTTGCTTCACTTAACGTTTTAAGCGAACTTTGCATGCCTTACTTAAAAGTTGGCGGTAAAGCTGTTTTTTATAAACAGTTTTCTGAAAGCGAGTTTGAAGAAGGTAAAAAATCGGTTGAGCTTTTAGGCGGAAAAATAGACCAAGTAAAAAAATACAAGCTTATCGGATTAGATCAAGAAAGATGTTTAATTATAATAAAAAAGGTTAAAAACACGCCCGAAAAATATCCGCGAGAGTATAAAAAAATAATAAAAACCCCGCTATAACGCGATTATCACGTAATTTTAAAAAAAATAGGCTTATGCTAAAATGACGGTTACTTTATTTAAAAATTAACCATTGTTTGCAAAATCGCCAAAAAATAATAAAGGTAAAATGAAAAGAAAAAGTATAGTTAAAAAGAAAAACTTTATATTAATATTAGGTATTTTAATAAGCGCAGCTTTTCCGCTTGGAGTAGTAGCAACCGTTTTAGGAGCAGTAAATGAAAACACGCCTATTATGGTTTTAGGACTTGTTGGTTTAATTTTAAGCTTTTTTGCTATTCCGTTTGTGTGGATAGCATTTGGAGGGCTGGTTACAAAAAGTAAAATTTGGTACTCAATAGTAAAACGTGGTATTACAGACGTTAATACGTTGGCAAATATTTTTAACCTTCAGCCCCAAGCGGTAACTAACGTTATTAAAAATTTAATATCTAAAAATTACCTCGATTATACTCTACTTTATAAAAAGATAGAAAGCGAAATTAAACAAACGAATATAAAGTGCTTTAATTGCGGCGCTGTTTTAAAAGAAAACGAAAACGAGTATTTTTGCGAGTATTGCTTTAGTAAGTTTAAAAAAACACAATACTAATAATAAAAATTCCCCTTTTTATTAAAAAGAGGGGTGTTTTTTTATATAAAAGTGGGGCTATAACGCGATTAACTGAGTTTTTTAAGTAAAAATAGGCGGTTTTGTATCAAAAATGTATAAATAAATAGGTAAAAGGTTTAAAAAAAGGCCTAAAATACAGTTTTTAATCAAAAAACAGGCTATTAATGTAATTAAATAAAAATAAATTGTAAAATTTTTTAAATTGTGCCACATATCATTGACATATTTGTGATAATTATATATAATAAGTAATTGAGTGTGCTAATAAGAGCAGTTTAAAATTGAATAAAAATAGTTAATGCTCAATAGTACCGTAAAAATTTAGTTTTTAATTTAAGATAAAAAATCGGAGGTTTTTTCAATGAAAAAGATGACCATTGACGGTAATACCGCTGCCAGCCACGTTGCGTATGCCTTTTCTGAAGTAGCAGCTATTTACCCGATAACCCCTTCTTCACCCATGGCTGAAGTTGCTGACGAATGGGCAACTGCAGGCAGAGAAAACATGTTTGGCCAAAAGCTTATGCTTGCTGAATTACAGTCAGAAGCAGGCGCTGCAGGTGCTGTTCACGGTTCGTTATCTGCAGGTGCTTTAACGGTAACCTACACTGCAAGCCAAGGCTTACTTTTAATGATTCCTAATATGTATAAAATTGCGGGCGAACTTCTTCCTACCGTATTCCACGTTAGTGCAAGAGCAGTTGCTGGCCACGCTTTAAATATTTTCGGCGATCATTCAGACGTTATGGCATGCCGTCAAACCGGTTTTGCTATGCTCGCTTCTGCATCGGTTCAAGAAGTTATGGACTTAGCACTCGTTGCTCATCTTTCTACTTTAAAGAGTAAAGTTCCCTTCTTACACTATTTCGACGGTTTTAGAACTAGCCACGAAGTTCAGAAGATCGATGCTATTGAATACGACGAAATGAAAGCGCTCGTTGATATGAAGGATATTGAAGACTTTAGAAAACGCGCTTTAAACCCCGATCACCCCATTCAAAAGGGTACTGCACAAAACGCAGATATTTACTTCCAAAATAAAGAAGCTGCTAATAAATACTACGACGCTACTCCCGAAATCGTTCAAAAGATGATGGATAAGGTAAGCAAACTTACCGGAAGAAATTATCATTTATTCGATTACGTTGGTGCTCCCGATGCTGAAAACGTTATCGTTATTATGGGAAGCGGTGCTGACTGTGTTGAAGAAACTATTAACAAACTTAACGCTGAAGGCAAAAAGTACGGCGTATTAAAGGTTAGACTTTACAGACCTTTCTATGCTAAGGCATTTATTAAAGCACTTCCCAAAACTGTTAAAAAACTTGCTGTTTTAGATAGAACTAAAGAAGCAGGTAGCGTTGGCGAACCCTTATATCTCGACGTTTGCACCGCTTTAGCAGAAGCTAAAAAGAGAATTACCGTTGTTGGCGGTAGATACGGCCTTGGTTCTAAAGAATTTAATCCTTCTATGGTTTACGCTGTTTATAAAAACCTTGAAAGCGACAAACCCAAGAATCATTTTACCGTTGGTATTTACGACGATATTACCAATACCTCTTTAGACTTTAGCGAAAAATACGACGCTGCACCCGAAGGAACTATCAGCTGTAAATTCTACGGCCTCGGTTCAGACGGTACAGTTGGTGCTAATAAGAACTCTATTAAGATTATCGGTGACCATACCGATATGTACGCTCAAGGTTACTTCTTCTACGATTCTAAAAAATCAGGCGGTATTACCGTTTCTCACTTACGTTTTGGTAAAACCCCCATTCAGTCGACCTATCTTATCGACGCTGCAGACTTCGTAGCATGCCATAACCCCTCTTACGTTCTCCGTTACGACATGGTTAAGGATCTTAAACAGGGCGGTAAATTCTTACTTAACTCTTCTTGGAACACCATTGAACAGTTAAATGCTAACCTCCCCGCTTCTATGAAGCGCATGCTCGCTAAAAAGAACGCAAAACTTTATAATATAGACGCTATTAAAATTGCAGGCGAAATCGGCCTTGGCGGAAGAACTAACGCTATAATGCAAGCTGCTTTCTTCTATATCAATCAAGATATTATGCCTTATGCTCAAGCTGAAGAATATATGAAACAGGCTGTTAAGAAGAGCTACGGCAAAAAAGGCGACGCAGTAGTTAATATGAACTACGCTGCTATTGAAAAAGCTTCTTCAGAACTCGTTGAAATTACTATTCCTGCAGAATGGGCAACCACCGAAGAGGGCGCTCCCGCTTTAGAAATTGCAAGCAATAAGTACTTCCAAGAAGTTGTTCACCCCATTTTAACTTTAGAAGGCGACAATCTTCCCGCTTCTGCATTTAACCCCGACGGTAGCGTTCCCACCGGAACAACCGCTTTTGAAAAACGCGGTGTTGCTATTAAACTTCCCGTTTGGGATGCTGATAAATGTATTCAATGTAACCAATGTGCTTTCGTATGCCCCCACGCTTGCTTAAGACCTGCTCTTAACCCCGTTGGTGCTGAAAAACCCGAAAACTACACCGTTAAAGCTGCTATGGGCCTTAAAGGTTACGAATACAGAATGCAAGTTTCTCCTCTCGATTGTATGGGTTGCGGCGTTTGTGCAAACGTTTGTCCTGCAAAAGAAAAAGCTATTACCATGGTTGCTTTCGACCAAGTAGCAGCAAAAGAGATTCCCAACTACGAATACAGTGAAAATCTTGAAGAAGTTGATACTTCTGCCTTCAAGAAAACTTCAGTTAAGGGCAGCCAATTTAGTAAACCCTTATTTGAATTCAGCGGCGCATGCGCAGGCTGCGGCGAAACTCCTTATATCAAAGTTATTACCCAGCTCTTTGGCGACAGAATGATTATTTCTAACGCAACCGGTTGTTCTTCAATTTACGGCGGTAGCGCTCCCACCTGTCCTTATACAAAGAACGCTGAAGGTAAGGGCCCTGCTTGGGCTAACTCTTTATTTGAAGACAACGCTGAACACGGCTACGGCTACTATCTTGCATACGCTCAACGCAGAGAAAAACTTGCGGCTACTATCTCTTTAGCTTTAGAAAAAGGCGCTAAAGGCAAGATTAAAAAAGCGTTTATCGAATGGCTCGAAAATAAAAACAACGCAGAAATCAGCAAACAGGTTGCTAAAACCATTATTACCGAAATCGGACCCGCTATTAAAAACACCCGCGGCGAAATTAAGAACATTCTTAAAGAAATCGAAACTCAAACAGACTGCTTAATTAAAAAGTCTATTTGGATTATCGGTGGCGACGGCTGGGCATACGATATCGGTTACGGCGGTTTAGATCACGTTTTAGCTATGAACGTAGACGTTAACGTACTCGTTTTAGATACCGAAGTATATTCAAATACCGGCGGCCAAGCTTCTAAATCTACTCCTACCGGTTCTGTTGCTAAATTCGCTGCAGGCGGCAAGAGAGTTAAGAAGAAAGACCTTGGTATGATGGCTATGAGCTATGGCTACGTTTACGTTGCTCAATGCTCTATGGGTTCTAACAAGCAACAGTTCTTAAACGCAGTTGTAGAAGCTGAAAACTACGACGGACCTTCACTACTTATTTGTTATGCTCCTTGTATTAACCACGGTATTAATATGAGTAACTCTCAACTCGAAGAGAAGAAGGCTGTAGACGCAGGTTATTGGCATCTTTACAGATACAATCCCGCTGTTACCGAAGGTAACCCCTTCACTTTAGACAGTAAAGATCCTACTGCAAGCTATCAAGAATTCTTAATGGGCGAAACCAGATACACCAGCTTAAAGAAGGCTCAACCTGAACTTGCACAAGAACTATTTGATAGAGCAGAAGAAGAAAATACTGCAAGACTTAACAAATATAAAAACCTTGCTAAAAAAGACTAATTAGTTTAGTTTTAATAACGTAAGTAAAAAAAATGCTCGGCTTCATTAAAGAAGCTGAGCTTTTTTATTGTAAAATTTAAGCGGGGCGAATAATTTTTGCTCCGCTTTTATCTTGTTTTTTATATAATTTTTTAATAAAACACCCCGTTAATCAACTTATAGCTACACTTTTGTGATTTTTAATACCAAAAACTCATAAAACAACGCAAATAAAGCAAAAAAACACACAAATAGCTTGTTAATCGCGTTATAGAGGTGTTTTGTTATTTTGAGATTATAACAGATACGTTGCCCAATTGATCGTGTGTAAGTAAGTTTTTATTAACTTCTAAAAAGATATGAGTGCTTGCATTTTGTGTTTCGTTATCTGATGGCTGAATAACTTTATCTACGCAAATAGTCAACGTGTAAAAATACGGGCCGTTGTATATTTTGTTCTGATATAAATAATAGCACCCTACCGAATAACTTACCTTTTCTTCTGTATTGTGGTTTATAAGTATTGCAATAAGTGCGTTATTTTCAAAAAAAGATTGGTTATAGCTTTGTGCTTGGTTAATTAACGTTTGATTGTTAACAACGCTATTGTTTACGTACTCGGTAAGGTCTGTTAACGAAGTTATAGAATGCTTTTTAATGGATTGACCATCTTGCTCAACGTTGCTTACGTAACTAACCTGCTGAACAATTGATTGTTGATTTTTTTCGTAAACTGCTTTTATAATTACACTGCCTTTGTATTGATGATAGCGCACCGATACGTCGTTTGCAGTTAACGTATACGGAAAAGTTATTGCCGACTGATTTTGTTCGTGAGCTACGATATATAAATATTGCAGATCGTAACCGTAAATAAGGTTTGTAGGCTGTAATACGTCTTCGCTTAAGGTGGTATTTTCGATATAAGATCCGATAATTCTTTCTTGATAAATGCCGTATTCTTCTATTTGATTTATTAAAACTATACAGCCTGATAAATCATCGTCTTTTTTTGAAAAACAGTTAGAACACGAAAAGGGAAAGACTGCTACGTCTAGCGTAATAAATGCAGCTAAAAGTAAAACTTTAATCTTCATATTTTCTCCTTTTTTTAAAAAACGTGGGGCTATAACGCGATTAACTGCTATTATGCCTTAAAAAAATTGTAATAATTTATTATGCTTAATACAAATGAAATAACAAGCCCAATTAAAAAGCTTGATAAGTTTAAAATAAAAGAATATTTAAGTGATTTTTTAAAATCTTTAATTACAAAGTAGTAAACCATACCCTCTATAAACCAAATGGCAACCTCTAACGAAAAAAGCACTAAAAAGTAGGCTATAGGTTCGTTAACGGCATATTGGGTTAAAAATATATTGAGCGAAAGATTGGTTATTGTGTTTAAAATTATTGAGCAAACGTAAACCTTTATTCTTTTTTCTTTTAAGATAAAAAGGGCACAAGATTCTATTATTAAAGTTAAAATTAAAGCGGTTGGAATATCAATCATTATTATTTACCCTTTTTAAAGTTGAATTTTTTAATGCGTAATTGTTTTGGGTTATTTTTTTGTTTACTACTAAAATTAACAGCATAGAAATTACGCCCAAAATAGCAATAAGCATTAGCTTTAGGCTACTGCTAAAGTTGAGCATTCCAAAAAGATACCCTATAAAAAGCGTACCCGCAAGGATGCCAAATGCCGTTGCTTGATATTTTTTTAATAGCTCGCCCGCAAAGTATAGGGTTATGGGCATTGAAAAGTTAAACAAGAATAGGCCTAGTAAAAAAGCATATAAGCTTTGTGTGGCAAGCGTTAGCAAAAGCGTGCTTGCCAACATTGAAATTATCGTTATTAAATTAATGTTAAGCCTTTTTGCTAAAATTCCGCCAACCGCTTTGCCTAAAGTGGTAGAAATTGCTATAAGTAAAAATGTTAGGTTTGTGGTTGTAAAGTTGAATACGTTAATTTTGCCTATAAACGCGCGGATAAACACAACAAAAACAGTTAAAAAGAGTAAAACAAAAGTTAATTTTGCGTCTTTTTTGTTTAAAATAGTTTCGTTCGTTAAGTTATTGTGCGCAGAATTTGCATTATTTTTGCTTAAAAATACAATAGCGGCACTTATTGCCAACAAAACTATAAATATTATAAATAGAGTAAGGCTGAAAAAGCGTTGGCCTAAAACCAGCCCGGTAGCTCCCGTTGCAACAAAAATTCCTAAATGCGAAATATCGTTATTGGTGTTATTTATAACCTGTTTTCCACCGCTTATGTGAAAAAAGCTGTTGCATAGCCCTAAAAGCACAGCGCTTAATATGAAGTTACTAAAAAAAAGATAAGCTAACGCTAAAAAAAGCAAACTTAAAGCCAAAAATAAGCGTGGGCGGTTGAATTTATCTATTAAAAAACCAATAGGAATTTGAAAGATAAACGCGAGTGTATTATATATTAAAAATACGTTAAGCGTATTATAATAATCGCTTGAGTAAAGTGATGAAAATATTAACAGAGCACAAAGCCCATCTACCGAAAAATGCATAACGGTAAGCAACGCTGTTGCTAAATTATTACTTATTTTAAACATGTTTTTTATCTCTCGTTTATTAAAAAAGTGGGGCTATAACGCCATTAACCGATAGTTTTATTAATAAACGTTTATCATAAAGCTTGTTACGGTACTGTTCGTATTGTTAACAGAAAGCGAAATGATTACCCTCCCCTTTTCTACGCGTAAGCTGTGCGGGCTTTCGTCGAGAAGGGTAAAGCCGTTTGATAACAGCGCGGTTTTAAAGGTTGAAGAGCTACCGTTTACCGAGCAGCCGAAAAGCTGGTAATTAGGGCTGTAACATTCGATGCGGGTAACAACCTGCTCGCCGATCATGCCCCCTATTTGTTTTGAAACCGAATAAATAACGATTGGCGTTCCGCCTTGTACGCACGCGGCACTGCTATTAAAATCGATGGAGCTTAAGTAGTAGCCGGTAATGCCGTATCCTTCGATAACCGAATAATTAGAAAAATCGCATTGCAAAAGCGGAGTAAAAAGCTTAAAATCAAAATTACTGTTTTCGTTTATTTTTTGTGCGGTTATCTTGTTCGTTATTGCGCAACCGCTAAAAAACGAAAAAATAACAGCGGTTAAAAAAATGCAAAAAATACGGGTTAAATTTTTCATTATTCTTCCTCCACTAATTATACGCACAAAAAATAAAAATTCCTTTTGTTATTACAATAAAAGTATAGCATAAAAGCACAAAGCTGTCAATATAATCGAAAAAAATTAGGCTGTAAGGATTTAAGAGTTTGAATAAAAATATAAATTTTAACAAAAAAATCAAAAGACAACAAAAAAAGCACACTCATTTTAACAATTTTGTAAAACAAGTGTGCTGGTTTTTTATTAAAATAAACAGTTAACGTAACCCCGCCGATAAAAAAAAGTTATTTTTTACACTATAAAAGTGTTAAAACAAGGTGCGGCCTTTTTTAATTTGCAGTTATTCGCTCTTATATTCTCTAACCATTAGCGATAAACCAATAGTTTTTGGGCTTGCTTTGTGATTTACAACGCTATCTACCGCAAAAACGATGGGCAGTTCAACTTCGTATTTTTTTGCAAGCTCAACGGTTGCGGGCAGTGCGTTTATTCCTTCAACTACCATACCTACTTTTTTTATTGCCTCATCAATAGGCATCCCTTGACCTATATAATATCCGGCACGGTTGTTACGGCTGTGCAAAGAGGTTGCGGTAACGATTAAATCGCCCATTCCGGCAAGGCCCGAAAAGGTTTGTTTATTGCAGCCAAGCTTTTCGCCGAGCCTTGAAATTTCGCTTAAGCCACGCGTAATAATTGCGGCTTTTATATTATCGCCGTAGCCAAGCCCGCTCGCTATTCCGCAGGCGATCGCTATAATGTTTTTTACCGCCCCGCAAATTTCTACCCCTAAAACGTCGCTATTTGTATATACGCGGAAGCTTTCGTTACTGAAAATTTGCTGAATTGCAATAGCGTTTTGTTCGTTTTCGCATGCGGCAACTATTGTAGTGGGCAGATCGAGAGCAACTTCTTCGGCGTGAGTTGGGCCGGAAAGGGCTATCGGTTCAAATCCTATAAGCTCGCTTTTTATAACTTCGGTCATGGTAAGATTAGTTTTGCTTTCGATTCCCTTTGCAACGCAAACGACGAGCTGTTTTTTGTTTAAAAAACTGCTTATAAGCCTTGCTGTTGATCTAACGTAAAGAGAAGGAACGGCAATAACTACCACGTTGGCGTTATTGCACGCCTCTTCAATGTTGCCCGAATAGGTTATGCCTTTTGGAAGCTGTAAATTGTTAAGCTTTACGGCGGTGCTTGTAAGATTAAGCTGCTCGATTTCGCTTTGCAGAGCAGACCAAACGCAAACGGCGTTTCCGTTTAAAAAAAGCATGCGTGCAAGTGCTAAACCCCAAGTGCCTGCCCCTAATATAGCTATTTTTTTCATATATTACCCCTTGTAAGCATAAGTGCTTGATTAGTTAGTAAACGATAAATCAAATAGTAAAATTAAAAGCGGAAAATAATGATATTTTTCCGCTTAAGTACAGCTTAAAAAGTGCCTTTAATCGTGTTATAGGCTTACTTTTTATGTTTTTCGATTAGGTCTAAAATTTCTATAATTCTATCGAGATCGTCGCGAGTGTAGTAGTCGATGTAAATTCTGCCCTTTTTGTCGTTGCCGATTGCTTGAACCTTCGTTCCGAAATCTCGTTGCATTCTAACGATCATATCGCGAAGCTCAACGCTCATCGGTTTTGCCGATCCCGCCTTTTTCTTTTCGGGGGGATTGTAATAATCTTTAACCGCTTGCTCAACGTCGCGAACAGAAAGCTTATCTTTAACGGCTTTGGTAGCAATGCTTTCTTGCACGTTTGCAGGCAACGTAACGAGTGCTCTCGCGTGGCCGGCAGAAAGCTTGTTGCTTTCAACTAATTTTATTACCTGCGGAGAAAGAGTTAATAGGCGAAGAGTGTTTGCTACTGCCGAACGGCTTTTGCCGATGCGGGTAGAAAGTTCTTCTTGCGTCATATCGTAATCCTTCATAAGCTGCTGCATTGCAGTTGCCGCTTCGATTGGGTTAAGATCTTCACGCTGTAAGTTTTCGATAAGCGAAATTTCTTTTATTTGGCGTTCGTCGTAATCGCGAATAATTGCAGGAATTGTTGCTTTGCCTGCAAGCTTGCTCGCGCGGAAACGGCGTTCACCTGCGATGATCATATATTTTCCGTCGTCTGCTTTGTTTAAAACGATGGGAGTTATAACTCCGTGAACGGAAATTGAATCTGCAAGTTCTTTTAAAGCACCTTCGTCAAACGCTTTACGCGGTTGATTGGGGTTTGCAAAAATTTTATCGAGCTCTATTTCATAAACGGCATTCGCCTGCTCTTCGGTCATCTTGCTTTCGTCGTATGTAAATCTGCTGTAGTCTTCGCTCGTATCTGTAAAGAGTGCGGAAAGACCTTTGCCAAGACCTTTGTTTACCTTCACCTTCTTTTCCTCCTGTTAAAAATTATTTATTTGCTTTCTCTTTGTAAAAATTCTTCGGCAAGAGCAACGTATGCCTTTGCTCCGTTACATCTGGGATCGTGAACCATTACGGGCACGCCGTGGCTGGGGGCTTCAGATACGCGAATGTTGCGCGGAACAACTGTGTTAAACATGATTTTGCCAAAAAATTTGTGTATTTCAGCCGAAATTTGCTTGGATATTAACGCTCTGCCATCGTACATAGTAACAACTACGCCGTCAATTTTAAGCTGGGGATTGAGGTGCATCACAACTAATTTTATGGTGTTCATCAGCTGTGATAAACCTTCCATTGCGTAATATTCGCTTTGAATGGGTATAATTACCGAATTGCTTGCCGCAAGTGCGTTGATGGTTAAAAGACCGAGAGAAGGCGGACAGTCTATCATAATATAATCGTAAAGATCGCTTACGCTTGCAAGTGCTTCGCAAAGGCGTTTTTCACGATTTTTTACGTAAACGAGCTCAACTTCTGCTCCGGCAAGGTCGATGCTGGCGGGTAAAATATCTAAATTGTTAACGGCGGTTTTTGTTATGGCTTCTTTAACGGGCGTTTGGTCGATGAGTACGTTGTATACCGACTTGGTAAGCTCACTCTTTGATAAGCCCAAACCGGTGGTCGCATTGCCTTGCGGGTCAATATCGATAAGAAGGGTGCGTTTGCCCTTAAGCGCGAGTGCCGCTGAAAGATTTACGAGGTTGAAGTTTTACCTACCCCTCCCTTTTGGTTTGAAAAAGAAATAATTTTTGCCATATTTTATCTCCCGTTTGAAATTGAGTTTAGTAAGGCGAAAAAGTGGATTTTTTTCGCCTTATTGCGTTTTTTTATTAGTTGTTGCCGTTAGAAGTTGCATCTGAGCCTACGTGGAAGGGGTCAAGGCGTTGTTTTTCAGAGTTTTCATCCATAAACGCAATGATTTCTTCAACAGTTTTGCCTTCCATAATCATTCTTACCTCGTCTGAATAAATAGTTTCGCGTTCGATAAGAAGGCGTGCCATAGTGTCGAGCTTATCTTTATTTTCGGTAAGAAGCTTAACCGCCTTTTCGTGCGAGGTTTTAATGATATTTTCAACCTCTTGGTCGATAATTGCAGCAAGTGACTCGCTGTATACCGTGCGCGTTTGATAGTCTTTGCCAATAAAAATTTGATCGTCGCTTCCGTAGTGAACGGGGCCTAACCTGTCGCTCATACCAAGCTCGGTTACCATAACGCGTGCAATTTTTGAAGCCTGTCTGATATCAGCGCTTGCGCCGGAGGTGAAGTCTTTAATAACAATTTCTTCAGCTGCTCTTCCGCCAAAGGTCATTACGATGCGGTCTAATAATTCGTTTTTGCTGTTGTATTGATCGTCGTTATCGGGGCGGGTTAAAGTGTATCCGCCTGCATTTCCGCGAGGTATAATGGTAACTTCGTGTACTTCGTCGCAGTGAGGAAGAAGTTTAGCACATATTGCATGCCCTGCTTCGTGGTATGCCGTAACGCGCTTGTCGCTTTCGGTAACCAGTTTGCTCGATTTTTTGGGGCCCATCATTACCTTTTCGATTGCTTCGTATAAATCCTCGTTGGTTATTGCCTTGCGGTTTGCCCTAGCTGCAAGTATTGCCGCTTCGTTTAAAAGGTTTGCAAGGTCTGCTCCAGAAAAGCCTGCTGTCATACGTGCAAGTATTTTAAAACTTACGTTAGAAGCGAGAGGTTTATTTCTTGAATGTACCTTTAAGATTGCTTCTCTGCCGCGAACGTCGGGAAGATTAATGTATACCTGACGGTCAAAGCGGCCCGGTCTCATAAGTGCGGGGTCTAAAATGTCGGCACGGTTGGTTGCCGCCATAATAATTATGCCTTCGTTTGATTCAAAACCGTCCATCTGAACGAGTAATTGGTTGAGCGTTTGTTCACGTTCGTCGTTTCCGCCGCCGAGGCCTGCTCCTCTGTGTCTGCCAACGGCGTCGATTTCGTCAATGAAAACAATACATGGCATAGCCTTTTTGGCCATTGCAAATAAATCACGAACGCGCGATGCACCAACACCTACGAACATCTCAACAAAGTCTGAACCGCTGATAGAAAAGAAGGGAACGTTTGCTTCGCCTGCTACTTCTTTTGCAAATAAGGTTTTACCTGTTCCCGGAGGGCCTACTAGTAAAACGCCCTTGGGAATTTTTGCACCGAGTGATGAGAACTTTTTAGGATTCTTTAAAAACTCAACAACTTCTTGTAATTCGCGTTTTTCTTCTTCAGCTCCTGCTACGTCAGAAAATCTAACGGGTACGTTTTGGTTAACCCTTGCTTTTGTTTTACCAAAATCCATAGCGCTCTTGTTTGAGCCTTGCGCCTGCTTAAAGAATACAACCATTAATAAAATGCCGATTCCTATTGCCAACACAGGAAGAATTAGTGATGAAAAGAGTGAGCCTTGGTTTGGATCTGAATAGTCTATAACAATGTCGTTAACGTTGGTAAGCGCAAAAAGTACTTCTTCGTATTTTTCGTTTCTGGGATAGCTGGTTTTGTATATTGCCCTTTTATTAGCATCGTAGCCGATGATGTTATAGGTATTAATTACTATCTTTTTGATTTGACAGGTTGAATCGTTGATTACTATAAAGCCTACGTCGCTTTCGTTGCGACCATCGTATAAAACTTCATAAACTGTTTCTTTACCATTGCGGGTTACCGTTGCATGTTTTTTTCCGTTAACCTCTTCAACCTTGGTACTACCGTCTACTGCCACAACACCTACGTTATCAAAGAAAACGTCGGTTGTTACGTCCTTTGCAGTGTCAGTAAACATGTAGAAGCCAACGAGCGCAACAATAAAAATAATGATTATTGCATAAATCAGGTATTTGGTTGACTTTTTCATAAAACCTCCGTATTTTCAAAAAAAAGGTTTGCACTTTTTTTGTGTTTTTGCGTTAAAAATCGCCTGTTTTTGCCCGATTTTGAACGCGCTTAAAATTTATTTAACAGTAAGATTCTACCATATTTTTGTATTATTTACAAGTTAAAAAAGGTAAAATTTTGGTAAAACTTTGTATACTTTTATCATTTATTATTGTGCCCCTTTTAGCAGTTTAAATTCTCTATTTTTTGTTATTTTTTTGCATATTTTATGTTGATTTTTTAGCTTTTTTGCTTAAATAAGCCGTGTAGTTGCATTACGTTTTTATTAAGTTCTTTTTTTGCGTTTTAATATATCTGGCATAAATACGCTTGCGTGATTTTTATTCGGCCTTTTATTTGCCTAGTTATTAAATGCGTTATATTTATTATTTTATGCAACGAGATTTTTATAAATACTTTTTACTTTTTTTAGTTATTTTTTATAATAAATGCTGACTACATATGTGAGCGGTAGTTTTGCTAAACCTTCTTTTGATAATATTAAAGCGATAAGAAACAGTTTTTTTATGGCTTCATGGTTGAACCTTTAAATTTAAATCGATTATATTGCGTATTATTTAAAAAGTTATTAAATATTTGCAAATTTTACTATTTTTAGCATAAAATTACCTATTTTTATATATGCGCTAACCCAAAAATTAAGTTTTAGCGATTTTTTTATTTTTTACGGGTAAATGTTCATTAAATTTTTGCAAAAATTTGGTCAAAAAAGCAAATTTTTATCTTTCGGTAATTTTTTTATTTTTTTATAGGCTTGTATATCATTTTTTTATTTTATCGATAGTTTTTTTAAAAGCTTAAGTTAAATTATTTATAGTAACGTTGGCAGATTAACTAAATTGCCTAAAATTTTAAATTAACTTTTGTTATACCATCATTCAACTTCGTTACAACTAATTATTTTTTTGCGCCTAAATAATATTATTTCGGTTAATGCGCGCAAGTAAACGCAAACACACGAACAAAAATAATATTACTGCGTATAATTTTTTTTAAAAAATTTAATAAAATTCACCAAAAAAACACAAACAATCAAAAAATTATAAAAAAATAGCAAAAACACAAAAAAATTAATTTTTTATTTGCCGTTAGGCCGATTATTTATTTAAACTAGTGATAAGCAAAAATATATAACGCAAAAGAGCACACAAAATAAAAAAAATAGCCGCATATTTTATGCGCTACCGTGTTTCACGTGAAACTCGGCTGTTTTTTACCAAAAAACTGTTCCATGTGAAACATTTTTATTAAAACTATTATGAGAAAAAAATTTTACAAAGCTTAAAATCGTAGATTTTATGCGGAATTTTGCGTTTTTTGAGCTTTGAAAAACACTCAAAAAATTACCCCGATTTTTTTGAGCTTGTCCGATTACTAAAAATTCCGTGAAACAATCAATGTTACACGGAATTATGCGCCAACAAAAAAATAAATAAATAGCGAAAAAAAACAACTAAATGAACAAATATTCAGCAAAAAACAGTAAAAAAACGGGCTAAAAAGCCCGTTTTGATTATATTAGATGTAAATTTTCCATTGCCCAGGTAATAAGCTTGCTGAATAAGTTGTAATCTTGTAAAAAGCTTGCAATCATCGACTGACTTATAGCGCTTTTTAATTGAGTGATATAAGGCACGGTAGAGGGAGCAATATCTATTAAGAAAATTACTACGTAGATAAACAAAACGCCTTTTATAAGGCCTAAAATAAGGCCTAAAAGCTTGTTTATGCCGTGCAGAACGGGTAATTTTACTAAAAGCTCAAGTATTTTTCTTACTATGATTAAAACCAGCTTGGCAACAGCACAAATAATAGCAAAACATGCTGCAGAAAGCATATAATTAGCAGCTGCAGTGGCCAAAAAAGAGCCGATATTTGTAAATGCCGTGCCTATATTTTCGGTTAAGAGGTTTACGCAAAAGTCGTTAACAAACTGGGGTAAACCCATCGTAGTTATGGCTGTTTGAAGGTTTTCTACCGTTGTTTCAAGCATTAGCGCTTGATTATCGCCAAAGGCGCTAAGTATTATATTTGACAGCTTAGACGTTAAATCAAACTGTGAGTTGATCAATTTTAACAAGTCATCACAAAAGATAGCTGCAATAATTAAAGATCCAATCGTAGTTATTAGGCCAAAAAACTGCTTAATAAAGCCCTTACATAAGTTTACTATAGCAAAAATGGCAATAATTACAATACAACCAATATCTGCAATCATCGCGCTACTCAATTGGCTTAATATGCCGTTCATGAGTAATCTCCTTGAAAGTATAATTAGAAATTGTTATAGGATTTTTTCAATTTTCTAAACATATTATACCATTAAAATAAGTAATTTGCAATCAAAAATGAATATTATTTTTTAAAATGGGAAAAAATATAGCGGGTATGGAAGTTTCGTTTAATATTAATAACGCGTATGCGGCAAAAGGAATATGTAAAGCAGTTGAGCAAATGACCGAAAATTACAGCGATATTTGCCTAATTTTTGTGGGTACAGATGCAAATATAGGGGATAGTCTTGCTCCGCTTGCAGCTAGTATAATAAGTGTAAAAAATGGTAATATTTTTACCTATGGTAATTTAAATTGTACTATTACGGCAAAAGAAGTGCCTTTTATGTGTGAATTTGTAAAAAATGCACATCCCACCAGCTTTTGTTTGGTAATTGATGCCGCAGTTGGTAAAAAAGAAGACGTTGGGGTAATAAAAGTGCAAAATAGGGGAATAAAACCTGGTTTAGGGGTAAATAAAGACCTTCCCATGATGGGTAACGGCTCTATAATAGGCATAATAAGTGAAAAAAGTGAAAAAAACGGCGGAAATTTAGCTATAACGCGGCTTTCTTACGTGTATAAGATGGCAAAAGTGATAGCAGAAGGCTTGCAAAGCTATATAAACGGCCGTTTTAGCCCAATTTTAACCTCAAACTCTGGTTTTTCGATAGAATAGAGGTAAAATTGTAAATCGGGCCTTTTAGGGCAAATAAACGGTTAAAAAAATAATTATTGTGGCTAAAAAGTAAAAATATAGCAATTTAAGCGAAATATGGCAGAATTTTTTAAAAAAGTTGGCCTATAGGTTGATTAATCGCTATTTCGCTTACATTTTGTTTAAAAGTGTAAGTTTCACTATAAATTTGCGTATAAATTGATTAACTAATATTATAAAAAAATTGTTTCACAAATACAAAAACAATAAAAAACGTGCTAAATTTCAGCGATTTTTAACAAAAACAATAAAAATAAAGGCCCGACCTGCTTTGTATTAAGCGGGTTGAGCCTTTTTAGTTGTTTATTTTATAGCCGACAGTTTTTAACTTTTAAATAAAATCGAAAAGCAAAGCTAATTTAAAAAACAAAAATTTTATAGCAATACAAAATTATAAAAATTTTATAAAAACTTATAAACTAATTTTTTAAGTTTTTGTAATAATTTCAGTTAAAAATTATTGAGCATTCTTTTTTAATAGCTCTAAAGAAAAATTGATTCTTCTTAAGCTTTCTTCTTTTCCTAAAATAAGAGCGAGCTCGATAGCGCCGCCAGGCGTCACGTCTTTGCCTGAGAGGGCAACTCTTGCCGGCCAGAGTATTTGTCCGTTTTTCATCTCTTTTTCGGTTGCAAGGGCAATTAAGCGGTCGTGAACGGCATCGTGAGTGAATTCCTCAAGCCCTTCAAGCGCTTCTTTTATCCAAGGTAGAACGGTTAAAGCCATTTGAGCGTCGGTTTTCATCTTTTTGTGATAGAAAAGTTGGGTATCGTATTCGCCAAATTCTTCTAAAAAGTCGATTTTTTCGGGAATTTCACTTAAAATTTCAACTCTGGTTTTTAAAAGAGCAGATAATAGTTTAAGATCGTATTTGCCGTAAACCTTTGATTTTTGGAAGAAGGGAAGAGCTACTTTTTCAAATTGCTCGTCGCTCATTTCTTTCAAATACTCACCGTTTAGCCAGCGGAGCTTAACGTCGTCGAATATTGAGGGGCTTTTTGAAACGCCGTCAAGAGAGAAAAGCTCGATCATTTGCTGCATGGTCATTTTTTCTACGTTTTCTTTAGGGCTCCAGCCTAATAAAGCTACGTAATTTACTACCGCCTCGGGTAAATAGCCTTTATTTAAGAAGTCGTCGAAGTTAGCATCGCCGTAGCGCTTTGAAAGTTTGCGGGTTGCATCCTTCATGATGGTGGGAAGATGGATATATTTTGGTCTTTCCCAACCGAAAGCATCGTACATAAGGTTGTATTTGGGGGTTGAAGAGAGATATTCGGTGCCGCGAATAACGTGCGTAATGTTCATCAAGTGGTCGTCGATAACGTTTGCAAAGTTATAAGTGGGCATTCCGTCGCTTTTAATCAAAATATTATCTTCAAGATCAGAATAATCTACGGTAATAGTGCCGTAAACCATATCTTCGTAGCTCGTTTTACCTTCGGTAGGAATGTTTTGACGGATAACGTAGGGCTCGCCTGCTGCAATTTTTTGCTCAATCTCTTCTTTTGTGAGCTTTAAACAGTGCTTATCGTATTTGCGGTTACCGTTTTCATCGGTTAAAGACTCTAAACGTTCTTTTGAGCAAAAACAGTAGTAAGCGCCGCCAAGCTCAATAAGCTTTTTAGCGTATTGCATATAAAGTTCTTTGCGCTCGCTTTGTACGTATGGGCCGTAATTACCGCCAACGTCGGGGCCTTCATCGTAACTAATGCCCGATTGGTGCAAAGAAGAGTAAATAACCTCTACAGCTCCTTCAACAAAACGCTCTTGGTCGGTATCTTCAATACGTAAAATAAAGTCGCCACCGTGCTTTTTTGAGTAAAGATAGCAATAAAGAGCAGTTCTTAATCCCCCAAGATGCATAAAGCCAGTAGGGCTGGGAGCAAACCTGGTTCTAATTTTTTCCATTTTATCCTCCACGGCGAAAAATCGCCTGTTTTATTATACAAATTTTATAAAAAGTTAGGCTATAGCGCGATTATCGCAGATTTTGCTGTTAAATTATTGCTAGTTTTTGCAAATAAATAATTGATCAAAAGCAAAGGCAAAAATACAAGAAGCATAATAAAAATGCAATAAAATCGCATGGTTTTAAGTTAAAGATTGTAAAAACAATAAAAAGAATAAAAAATAAGTAAAAAAGTTAAACAAAAAAAGTAAATTTTGTGTGGAAATATTGGGCTATAAGTTGATTATTTTGCGTTTCACGAGTGAAACAATCAACAAAACGAGCAAAAAATCGCACGAAAAAGCATAATGGGCAAAAAGAAAGAAAAAAATCCGCCCTAAAAGATTTAAGTTATCCACAATTAAGCAATAAAATGTGGATATGTTTCACGATTTATAAGCCTATAACGTAATTAACTAATAAAAACTAAAAAATGTTTAACAAAAATTAATCAATTATTGTTTTTAAGTTATTAATTATTTGTTCTAATCTACCTTCATAATGGTAGCTATAACTATTGTCGCCCGAAACTATAATGTGATCGTACAAAATAACGTTGTGTAATCTAAGTGCCAAATAAATTTTTTCGGTAGCCTTGTCGTCGGTAAAAGAAGGTTGGCAGTTGCCCGAAATATGATTATGGCAAATAACAACGCTATAAGGCTTTTGAGAAAGAACGCCATGTAAAAGATTATCTACTGAAACCGACACGCTGTTATCTGAATGACTGCAAAAGATTTTTCTTAAAATAATTTGCCCCTTTTTATTTAAAAAAAGTGCTAAAAATTTTTCTTCAGTATAATGCTTAAAACTATCAATAAGAGCCTTTTTGCTGCTTTCGTAGCTAAAAACTATGGGTAAATTATTGTTTTGTTTATCAATTCTCGTAAAAATTTCACCTACAGTAACTAAAAACGCAGCCGTTTTTTCGCCAACTCCTTCAACGGTAATTAAGCTATCAACCGGGGAAGTAAGGCAATTATACAAATTACCAAAATTGTCGATTAAGGCGTGCGCTATTTCGTTAGTATTTTTACGGGGGATAGTGTAAAAGAGTAAAATTTCTAGCATCTCATGATCGGTAAGCATCTCTTTTTTGCCAAAAAGTTTAGAAATCATACGCTTTCTGTGTCCTTCGTGCATAAAAAACTCCGAAATTATAAAAAAAACTTATAATATATTTTACCATATTTAAAAAAAAGTGTATAATAAAATAAGGATAAAAATAACAATTGAGGAAAAAAAATGCAAGAAATTAATAAAATTAAGCAATCTATTATCGATCTATGCGCAATTGAAAGCGTTCAGCAGCCCCCACTTGAGGGTATGCCCTTTGGAAAAGGGGTTAACGATGCTTTAATTTTTACTCTTAACTTAGCAAACTCAATGGGGTTTGAAACGGTAAATTACGACGGGTATGCCGGCGAAATCATTTGGCATGGCGAGGACGAAAACGAACAAACGATGGGTATTCTTTGCCATCTTGACGTTGTAAAGGCAGGACGACTTGGCGATTGGAAATATCCTCCCTTTACGCCAACCGAAGAGGACGGAAAAATTTATGCACGCGGTACTTTAGACGATAAGGGCCCGACCATTTGCGTTCTTTATATGTTAAAGGAGTTAAAGGATGAGGGCTTTAAACCTAAAAAGACGATAAAATTTATACTTGGATGCAATGAAGAGAGTGGCTGGGAATGTATTAAACACTATAAAAAAGTGGCAAAAATGCCCGATTTTGGATTTTCTCCAGACGGAAACTTCCCCGTGCTTTATGCCGAAAAGGGTATTTACCACGCAAGGTTTGAGTTTGACTGCAGTCCGCTTATAAAAATTTGTAAAGGGGGAGAGATGGCTAATATGGTTTGCGATTACGCATACGCCGTTGCTCCCGTTAACGAAGAGGCTGCAATAAAGTACGGTTTAACCGTAAACGGCGAAAAGGTAGAAAGCTTTGGCGTTTCGGCGCACGGATCAACCCCTGATAAGGGAAAAAACGCAATAGCTCCCCTTCTTTTATACCTTGCAGAGTGCGGACTTATTGATAAATACGTTTACGATTCGCTGTTTGGCGATTGCTATGGGCTTAAAAAGTTAAACGATGAAACGGGCTATCTTACTATGTCGCCCGATATTATAGAGGCACAAGACGGAAAGATGTATATAACCGTTGATTTTAGATATCCCGCAACCTTTGACGGTCAGGTGATGATAGACGCGGTAAAAAAAATCGCACCAAGCACTCTTATAGGAAATCACCAGCTTCCGTTATTCAACAGCAAAGATAGTTTTTTAATAAAAACTTTATTAAATATTTACAATGAAGAAACGAATAGCGACCTAAAGCCGATGGCGATAGGAGGCGGAACTTACGCAAGGGCGTTGCCAATCGGCGTTGCATTCGGCCCGGAATTTCCAGGAGAGGATGCCCCGGTTCATGAGCCAAACGAGTATATTACCGTTAAAAATATTGAAAAAATGTGTGCAATATATAAACGTGCCATTAAAGAGCTTACCAAATAGTGATTTGTTTTTGTTAAGCGGCAAAAAAAGCACTTACGAGCCATAGCGTGATGCTCTTAACGGAGCATTCACGCTAAATGATGTTTGCCCTCACGGGCAAATGATGTTGCCTGCGGCAGTGATGTTTACTGCGTGAATGATGTTGTGCCTTCGGCACAGTGGGCAAACATCACATCATTGCGAGCTTGTATTTGCGTAGCAAATGGCGAGCAACATCATTATGCGGAGCATAACATCACTTTTGCGTCAGAAAAAACATCACTAACAGAAAAAAGAGAGGACACTTCGGGATTTAAGCCGATTTGTTCTCTCTTTCTGCTTGTATTAAGGGTTTGAGCTTAGCCCTTTTGCATTTGTCCAGACAAATGCGATGCTTGAACTTTTGTCAAAGTGTAAATTCTCCGCTAAGGATACCACCATATATCTGCTTAATTTTTATACTTTTTACATAAAAAGATAAAAACTCTAGAAGAAAACACGTTAATTAAGATAACGCACTCAAAAAAAAGAGAAGGCAAAAAATATTA
>JAFTIY010000089.1 GCA_017456665.1 Clostridia bacterium
CTAAAAAGTCGGCAGATAGCAACGAAGATAAAAAATAATAATTGTATTTACGTTGATAAATTAACTAAAGGAAAGTAATAAAAAGATATGGCAAAATTATTTATTTATTGCGATAATCAACTTATAGACGGCGATTTGCTTGCAAGCGCCGTTTATAAAACCTTAAAACAAAAAATAAATTTAAGTGCAGAAATAACCTTTTGTACCGAAGAAGAAATAAAACAAATTAACCTTTCAGAAAGAAAGATAAATAGTGTAACCGACGTGTTATCCTTTCCCTCTTTAGACCTCACTGCCGGAGAGATTGTTAAAAGACGCAACTATCCTTACGACGTTGACCCCGAAAGTAATTCGGTGTTTTTAGGATGTATTATTATTTGTACTCAACGGGCAAAAGAGCAAGCAGAGCAGTTTGGGCATTCTTTTGAACGCGAAATTCACTATCTTGCCGTTCACGGATTATTGCATTTGTTCGGTTATGATCACGAAAATGAGCAAGATAAACAGGTTATGCGCGAGTTAGAAGAACAAATTTTAAACGCATTAGGGCAAATTCGCGATTAGGAGTGATTATGAAGAGCGGAACTGTAGCGGTTATCGGCAGGGCAAACGCCGGAAAATCGACTTTAATAAACGTAATAGTAGGGGAGAAGGTAAGTATAGTTTCTCCCAAGCCCCAAACAACCAGAGATAGAATTTTGGCAGTATATAACGCGGAAGACTGCCAGATTGTTTTTCAAGATACACCGGGTATTTATAAGGCGGCAACTTTATTGAGCGAAAGAATGCAAAAGGCAACGGAGAGTGCATCTAAAGACGTAGACCTTTTACTTCTTCTAATCGATGCGCACGAAGGACTTAAAGATGAGGATAAGGCGCTTATAGGCAGGTTTTCTACCCGTGGATATCCAATGATTATCGCCTTTACAAAAACAGATATTATGCCCGAAAATAAGCTTATGCAGGTTATTTCAGAGCTTGGCGAACTGCCTAAAAACGTATGCGACGTTACTGCTATTTCGGCTCGTACCGGCAAAAACGTTAAGCTTCTTTTAAAGCTAATAAAGGATAGACTTCCCGAGGGCGAGCCTCTTATTACCGAAAATATAATTTCGGATAAAAGCGAGAGATTTATGATTGCCGAAATTATGCGTGAAAAGGTGCTTTTAAAGTATGATAAAGAAATTCCGCACGGCGTTGCAATCGTAATAAATGTATTTGAAAAGCGCGAAAAGGGCAGTTATTATATAAATTTAGATATCGTTTGCGAAAAACAAAATCATAAAGCCATAATTATCGGCAAACAGGGCAAGGCGCTTAAAGAAACATCTTCTTTTGCCCGTGAGGGTATGGAAAAGTTTTTGCAAGCAAAGGTTTTTCTTGAGGTTTACGTAAAGGTTAAGCCCGAATGGCGAGATCGCCCCGAGAGACTTCGTGAATTTGGGTATTCAGAAGATGATATGAGATAATCATCTTAAAATTTTTAAGCGCTAATTTAGTTAAGTTTGGTATATATTTTACCGTTATGCACAAACTACGCGTATGAAAAAAGATAACGGTAAAACGCCTGAGGATATGGCGTGGAGTATTTTTGAAAAAACTGGTAATCCAGCCTATTACATGCTCTATAAAAAACTAAAGGGGCGTAAATAAAAGTTTGCCTATAAGTGCGTTAACGGCACTTTTAGGTATAAAAAAATATAAAATGCTACAATTAAAGCAGGTTAAGTAATATGGAAAACAAGGTAAACGCCATAGTCGTTAGATGTGTAGATTATAAGGATAACGATAAAATGTTAACCCTTTATTCGCTCGAAAAAGGGCTTATTGGCGCAGGCATAAAAGGTGTAAAAAAGGCTACGGCAAAGCTCGCTTTTGCCGCGCAGCCTTTTTGTTTTGCAGAATACGTGCTCTCGGTAAACGGAGATAGAAATACGGTAGTGGGCGCTACCGAAATAGAAAGCTTTTACAAATTAAGGTTAAATTTGCATACATACTACTGTGCAAGTACGATTTGTGAGTTTGTGTTGAAGTGTGCGCAAGAAAATTTTGCAGATGAAAAGCTGTTCGTGCTTACCGTTAATGCGATAAAGCAGTTAAACTTTGGCGAAAAGAATGCAAAAAGAATACTGTGCGAGTTTTTATTTAAAGCTCTTGAACTGTTGGGCTACGGTATAGATTGCAGAGGTTGCGCGGTTTGCGGTAAAAGCTGCAAAGAGGGCGAGTTATCTTTTTTTGATTTTGAGAAAGGTCTGTTGATTTGCGAAAAATGCGAATATAGCGGCGTTACGAGAATACTTACACAAACGGCCGTAGGGCTCGAAAGTTTGCAAAACGGAGCACAATTAAATGATGAAAGCTATAACTATTTGCTCAAATTTTTTAATTACTATTTAGAGCAAAAAACAGGCGAAACGTTAAAATGCTTACCACAGCTTTTATCCCTTCAATAGTGAGTTAATCAACTTATAGCTTTACTTTTTAACTAAAAAAGCCGCAAGCTTTTTCGCTTGCGGCTTAATTTATTTATAATTTTTGCTACATCATGTCAACCAAAACGGGTAAAACGGTTTCTGTTCCGTCTTTTAAATCTTTGGCGCATTTTTTAATTTTTGTTTCGCATCCTTCGTATTTAATGCATTCAAAATTGAATAAACTCAAGTCTAAAACCTTATTTGCGATGAGGTTAATAGCTTGTTCCGTGCTACCAAAACCACTGGTTATACAGCAAAATTCTAATTGCTTGCGCATAGCAAGGTTAAAGTTTACCTTTAAAGTGGGGGAAGAGAAACCTACGAATCCAACCTTTGCGTTGTAAGCGGCAAGCTTAATGGCAAGGTCGGTATTAATATTACTGTCTGAAACGTAGATTACCTTTTGTGCCATATGCGCGCCGGTAAGCTCGTTTACTTCTTTTTCTACCTTGTTGTCAGAAAAGAGGTTATAGTAAACGCCTGCAAGCTTTGCTTGTTCAAGATTTTCAGATTTGCCGTCGATTAAGATGGGTACGGCTTGGTAATAAATGATAAGCATCGAAATAATAAGGCCTATAATACCGCCGCCGATAACTGCAACGTGTTCGCCCTTTGAAATGTTAAGTTTATCGATAGCATTTAAAGCTAGCGCTATATAATCGATTAAAAGGGCTTCGTTATCTTTTACGGAAGGTGGCAAAAAGTAGAGCTGACTGTTATTTACAACTGCGAAATCTCTTAAATAGCCGTTAACGTTTTTGCCTGCGCGTTTAAAGTCGGCACAGCTGTTTTCATTACCTGATAAACAGTCGACACATTCGTTGCAGTTGTTAACCGGATTGATATAAACGCGAGTGCCTTTGATTAAATAAGAGCCTTCGCTCGCGTCTGAAATTTGACCGATTGCTATTCTTCCGGGAATAACGGGATAAATTGCGGTATCATCGCCTAAAAGGGTACGAAAATCCTCAGGGGTTAAAAGCACCTTGGTAATCTTAACCTTTGAGGTATCAAAGCTTTCGCACATTTCCATTCTATTGACTTTTACAATTTTTCCCTGTTGAGTGAATTGTAGACCTATCATTTAAAACTCCAAAAAATAAAGGGTTGCAAATTTTAGTTTGCTGAGTACGAATAATTGCGTACACACATACAGTATATTACAAAAATTACAAATTTGCAAGCAAAAAGTGGGTAAAAAAAATAGTAAACTCGCTATTGAGTGTAAAAAGTGTGTGAAAATGCAATAATAGGGCAATAAAATACGTAAAATGCCACTTAATCGTTTGACTTAAATTAAAAAATGTAATATAATACAAAACGGCATTGTGCCCAGGGTGCAATGTAACAAACTGAGCGAGGTGATAGTATGAAGCCGAATATTCATCCGGAGTATAAGCAAGTTAAGGTTCAATGCGCTTGCGGTGAAACTTTTGTAACCGGTTCTACCAAAAAGGGCGACGTTATAAAGGTTGATATCTGTTCAAAGTGTCATCCCTACTTTACCGGTAAGCAGAAACTTGTCGATACCGGCGGACGGGTCGATAAATTCAAAAAGAGATACGGTATGTAATCTTATTACGATGGATAACTCTGGGTTCGCTCAGAGTTATTTTGTTTTATTTGATACTTACGTGGCTAAAAATTATAAACGGCATTTAATAATTTGTTTAAAAGAAGCAATGTTGCCTTTTACGCCACCTAACTTTTAGGATTAAATTATTATGAGTAAAAAAGATAAAAATATAAAAAAGACCTCTATTGGCGGTCAAGCTGTAATGGAAGGGGTTATGATGCGCGGTAGAACTGCAATGGCAACCGCCGTGCGTGACGGGGAAGGAAAAATTCGCCTCGAAACCAAAAGACTTACCCCGCCCGAAAAGCAACCAAAAATACTTCGCTTGCCAATTATTAGAGGTGTTGTAAATTTCATAAATTCTATGTTTGGCGGAACGAAAACTTTAATGCGTTCTGCCGAGGTGTTCGGCGAAGAGGAAGAGCCTAGTAAATTTGAAAAATGGCTTTCTGAAAAACTGCACCTTGATTTAATGGGCGTAGTAGGAACGGTAGCTATGATAATAGGCCTTGCGCTTTCTGTATTTTTGTTCGTAATGCTTCCGCAGTTTGTAACCAGCGGAATATCTGCGCTTACCGGGCTAGACGATCAATCCTTTTGGTATAATTTGATAGAAGGCTTTGTGAGAATTATAATTTTCGTGTGCTATATTTTATTAACTTCGCTTATGAAGGATATAAGGCGCACTTACATGTATCACGGAGCAGAACATAAAACGATAACTTGCTTTGAAAAAGGGCTTGAGCTAACGCCTGAAAACGCTAAAGGCTGCACTCGCGTTCACAACCGCTGCGGCACTACCTTTTTGTTTTTCGTAATGCTCGTAAGCATTTTGGTGTTCTCGTTAGCGAACAGTTTTTTAGGAGTAACGGGTTTGCCTCGTATGCTTTTAAAAATTGCTTTACTTCCTTTGGTTGCCGGCCTTTCGTACGAGCTATTAAAGGCGCTTGCAAAAACTGAAAGTCCTCTCGTTTTACCGCTTAAAGCTCCCGGGCTTTTACTTCAAAGAATTACCACGCGTGAGCCTGATGACGGCATGCTCGAAGTGGCTATTGCCGCATTTAACGCAGTGCTCGAAATGGATGCAGATCCAACCATTGCCGAACAGCAATTCGTAACCGCTCTTAAAACCGAAAAGCTTTACGAAAGGGTAATGCAAATACTTAACGAAGGCGGTGTTAAAGAGCAGAGCGACGGCGAGTGGATAGTTAGTTTGGCTACAGGGTTAAAAAGGTCTGAAATAGCTAATAACGGTGTTATACAGTCACCTTCTGTTGTTGAAAGAGCAACCGATTGGGCACAAAAGCGCGCAAAGGGAATGCCCCTTTGGCATATAGTTGGCGATACCGAATTTTACGGATATAAAATTAAGGTAGACGGTAGCGTGTTAATTCCCAGGCCCGAAACTGAGGAGCTTTGCGAATGGGTATTAAATAGCGCAACCTCTAACGACAGCGTTTTAGATTTATGCACGGGTAGCGGCTGTATTGCAATAGTTATAAATAAAAAGTCGGGCGCAAGCGTAACGGCTGTAGACGTAAGCGATGAAGCACTTCAAAAGGCTAAGCAAAACGCTGAAGAAAACGGCGCTACGATAAATTTCGTTAAGAGCGATATGTTTGCTCAAATCGAAGGTAAATACAGTATAATAGTTAGCAATCCCCCGTATATTCCCACTGCCGATATTCAAAAATTAGATAAGGAAGTAAAGGATTTTGAGCCTATTTTAGCGCTCGACGGTGGAGAGAGTGGGCTTGATTTTTATCAAGTTATTGCAAAAAACGCGGCAAATTATCTATTCGACGGCGGTCTGTTATTCCTCGAGGTAGGAATAGGGCAGGCGCAAGACGTTAAGCAACTGCTTGAGCAAAACGGCTTTAAAAATATCCAAATCAAAAAGGATATTTCGGGCGTTGAAAGAATGGTAAAAGCTCAAATTTAACCAATTTAATCATTGAAACTATTTATTAAGAGAGATTTATTATGATAGGAAAACTCGAAGGTATAAAACAACGCTTTGACGTATTAACCGAAAAAATAGCAGATCCTGCGGTTATTGCGCGTATGGACGAATGGCAAAAAATAGCCAAAGAACGCGCCGATATGGAAGAAACGGTTAATAAATATATCGAGTACAAAAAGTACGAAAACGATAAAAAGGCGGCAGAAGAAAGCCTTGCAACCGAAACGGATAGCGAAATGAAGGCTGGATATGAGGAAGAAATTTTAAATTGCAAAAAGCAGTTAGAGATTATAACCGAAGAGCTTAAAATTTTGCTTTTACCAAAAGATCCAAACGACGATAAAAACGTTATTTTAGAAATTCGCGGTGGGGCAGGCGGCGAAGAAGCTGCACTTTTTGCCTTTGAGCTTTACAGAATGTATACCAGATACGCAGAGCGTAACCGTTGGAAGGTTGAAGAAATCGATATTAACCAAACTGAGCTCGGTGGCGTTAAGGAGGTAACCTTTTCTATAAGTGGCAAGGGTGCTTACTCAAGGCTTAAATACGAAAGTGGTGTTCATAGGGTTCAACGTGTGCCCGAAACTGAATCACAGGGCAGAGTTCACACTTCTACCTCAACGGTAGCAGTTCTTCCCGAGGTTGAAGACGTAGAGGTTAACATCGAAGAAAAGGATTTAATAATCGAAACCTGTCGCTCTAGCGGTGCAGGCGGGCAACACATCAACAAAACCGAATCGTGCATCAGAATGGTGCATATCCCAACGGGAATAGTTGTTAACTGCCAAGACGAGCGTTCTCAAATCAAAAATAGAGAAAAGGCTATGAAGGTTATGAAGTCACGCCTTTACGATTATTATAACAGTAAATATATGAGCGAGTATGCCGAAAACCGTAAAAGTCAGGTTGGTACTGGCGACCGTTCCGAGCGCATAAGAACTTATAACTACCCTCAAGGAAGGGTAACCGATCACCGCATAGGCTTTACGCTTTATAACTTACCCGATTTTTTAATGGGTGATATCGACGAAATGATAGATGCTTTAGCTATTTCGGATAGAGAGAAAAAGCTTGCTTCTCAAAACGACGATTAATTTTAAATATTATAACAATAAATAAAACACTAAAAGGCACTTGCATTGCGAGTGCCTTTTGCTTTAATATGCAGTTAATCGCGCTATAGGCCTACTTTTTATATTGTTTAAGATTGCAACAGAACGTTTAAAATAACCATAAATAAAGAAGGTTGGTATAATAAGTTTACAGCAACATAAAGCAAACAAAGTAGCACCTTTATAGTGTATTGGTAAACGTTGCTTTTTTGTTTGTTAAATGGGCGTTAATCGCGCTATAGGGGCACTTTTAAGCTAAAAACAAAAAAAGGACGAAAATTTTTCGTCCTTTTAATTAAAACAGTTTGATATTTGAATTATTGTTTAATATCGGTAAGAGAAGCTGCTGCGATAGATTGGCCTACTCTGCGGTTGTTTTCATCTGGCATTTCTATGCTGATATTTGCGTATTCGGGGAACTCAGCCTTTAAAACCTCGTTAGCTCTTGCCATTATTATATCTCCGCCTTTGCCACTGGTAACTCTACCTAAAAGTAAAAGGTGTTTAACGTTGTAAAATTCGCTGTAGTATGCAATTGAATAACCGAGGTAAGTACCAATATCTTCAAAAATACCTTTTGCCATTTGGTTGTTTTCAGCCATAAGCTTTTGAATAACTTTAAGTTTTTCGGCAGGGGATAAACCCTCTTCAAATTTAAAACCGGCATATTCGGCAAGCTTAATTACTCCGTCTTGTGAAAAATATTTAACGCCACAGCCTATATCACCGCTCCATTCATCTTGCATTGCATCTTTAGAAAAATCAACGGGAACGAAAGCAAGTTCTGAAAGCCAGCCGTTTAAATTGCCTTCAAGGTTAATATATCCGCCAGCTTCGCTCGTACCCATTGCAATGCCTAAAATTCCGTTATCGCCAATATCGATAGCGCCTGCAAGTGCGGTAACGTCGCCGTCGTTGGCTACCTCAATAGGTGCGCCAATTTCTTTAGCAACGTCAATGTAAATGGTTTTTACGTGTTTTTCAAAATCTTCTTTGGGAACTTTAACGAAAAGTGAAGCTACCATAGCCTTATTATCTATGTAAACGCCGGCGCTTGAAACGCCTATAGCGTCAACTCTTGGCATTTTGCTTGCCGCAGTTTTCATAGCGGTTAAAATTCCGTTATAGTGGTAGCGATAATCGCTATTTGTTTTGGGGTGCCATACAACCTCTTCGCTATAAACCACCTCGCCGTCGATAACTGCGCTAACCTTTCTGTCGCTTCCGCCGGCATCAAAGCCTATTCTGCAGCCTTCGAGATGACCGCCTATTGCAAGCGAACAACTTTTGCTCTGCGGGAAGGTTTGCTCGGTGCAGTAAATTACTTCAAAGGGTTTTTCGTATACGCCGGCCATAAAATCGTAATCGAAGGCGCGTGCACCACTTTTTGAATAATCCTCTTTGATGCGGTTATAAACGTATTCATCTCCGCATATATAAATTTTATATCCACCTGCAACCCACAAAATAGATTTAATAAGTCTTTCTGCAATGCGGTAGTTGCGCTCGTTATCTTCAGCGTTGCCCGTTGCAAAAATAGGGAGCTCGTAAACGTAATTATATCCGTTGTTGCGCTCTACGCAAATTTTTAATGTTTTGTGCTCGCTGTTTAACGCATCTTGCTTAAATGCGCGTAAAACGGTAATGATAGGGGTAAAACCTTTATCGTAATTAAGTGTGAATTTCATAAAAATCTCCTCAATTTAGATTACGTATATATTATATCATTTTTTTTTAGGTTTGCGTGCCTATTTTTAACGCAATCTTTACACAAAAGGACACTCAAATCACATTTATTTTAAAAAATTTACTTTTTTGTATTGCAAAATATTAATTAATGGTATATAATATCATGCAAAGGCTAGTTAATTTATCATAAAACTTATATTGAGTTTACTTTACGTTATTTTAGGAAAGAAAAATTTTTAACCTTGCGCTCGCCAAGTTTTTAGGGCACGTTTACTCGGTACAAATATGGAAATACGCAACGAAAATTATCAAAAGAGCAGTTTAAAAAGCATTATCCGAATTAGTGGGCTTTATACCGTTCACTACTTTAAATACGGCAAAAATTTTACCGTAGCCCCTGAAAAACACGATTTTTGGGAGATGGTGTACGTGGATTCAGGCGAAGTTGGCATAATTGCCGATGATAAGGAGTTCACTCTTAAACAGGGGGAATGCTTTTTTCATCGTCCGAATCAACTACATACTATTTATACCGCCAATACCTTTGGTAATTCGGCTATAATTTCTTTTGAATGTACGGGTAGGGTTATAAACTTTTTTGCCGATAAAATCTTTGCGCTCGGCGAGTTTGAAAAAAGCCTTCTTGCTAAAATAATTGCAGAAACTCCTCTTTGCTTTTCTGATAAGCTTAACGAAATTTATCTTACAAAAATGACCAAGCGAAAAGACGCGCCCATTCAAAGCGAGCAGTTCATTAAAAACTGTATTGAGTTAATTTTGCTATCGCTTATGCGCAGTCAGGATGATAAAAACAGCGTAAAAAAGGTTACCGAAAATATCGCTAATTTACATTCTGATAAATTGGTTGCAAATATTATAAAAATATTAAACGACCATCTTTATTCTTCAATCGACCTCGACACTATTTCTAAACAGCTTTTCTTTTCTAAAACGTATATAAAAACGGTGTTTAAAAAGCACGTGGGCGTAAGCATAATTCAATATTACATTTTGCAAAAAATCGAAGAATCAAAAAAGCTTATAAGTCAGAACAAGTACACGTATACCGAAATCGCGTTTATGCTAGGCTTTAACTCCGTGCATTATTTTTCAAGATTGTTTAAAGCTCATACGCAAATGACGCCTTCGGAGTATTCCCGCTCTATAAAAGCAGATAATTTGCTGTAGTAGGCAATAATTTAAAATTGTTTATACCAACAAAGGTATTTTTTGTGGCAAAATTATTAAATTAAAGGCGCACCTTTGAGTTGCGTCTTTTTTGTATAAATGCGCGTTAATCGCGTTATAGCACCACTTTTAGAGGGTAATGGGATATTGATAAAACCGAAAAATATATTATTTTTAGTATTCAAGTTAATATTTGTATTGTTAGCGATGCAACCACCAAATTATTAAAAAGGGGAGAATTTTTGACTGCTTTCAAAAATTCTCCTTTTTGTTTGTCGAAAACTGCGATAATCGACCTATATCCCCGCTTTTTTAAAAAATTACAAAAAAATGGATAAATGGTTATTTGCGGAAAAGGAGTTTTAGATTAAATTATTTTTCGGTTGCCTTATCAATTGAATTTTTATAACGAAAAGTAGTGTAAGCTTAATTAAATAATGTGATTAAAGGTAAAAATGCAAATTTTTTAACAATAAAAAAACAAAACACGTTTTTTTTAAATAAATGATTATTTAATGGGCAAACTATAAATGCGCAAATTTTTTTTTGAAAGATTATGAAATCGTTTTCATATATTTTTGCAGTAATAATCTTATATTTTTAAAATTTTACCACTCAAAATTTTTCAAAATTTGCAAATTTGGTAAAAATTATTTAAAATAATTTGAAAAAAGCTATTGACAAATGACATTTTGCGTGGTATGCTATAAATAGGAAATCGTTTCCATAATTTATTTAAAAAAATTAGTAGTAGGAGGAAGACTATGAAAACAAGCAACTTTTTTAAAAAACTTTTTGCGATAGCATTCGTTGCAGTGCTCGCATTAACAAGCACGGTATTTACAGCGTGCACACCTGACGACACTGATCCTGAAGAAAACGATGAAGTTAAA
>JAFTIY010000090.1 GCA_017456665.1 Clostridia bacterium
CGATGTACAAGTTGGCATTTAATCAATGCCGAAACCTTGAAGAAATAACGATACCGGTAACAGTTGCAAAATTTATAGAAGGTAGTTTCTTTTGCCTAGAAACGCCAATAAAAATAATTAACTTTAAGGGAACTAAAGAGCAGTGGGAACAAAATATTCCAGAAGATTTTGTTTTACCCGATGGCGTAACGCTTAACTTTTTAGCATAGTATATGCAACAATTTATAGTTGGTTTTTAGGATAATAAAATTAAAAAAAGTGGGGTTAACGGTGTTATAGCCCCACTTTTTTTGTTTGTTACGTCGCTAAATAAATAAAAAAATTATTAATAAAAAAAGCAACTGAAAAAATTTTACAATTGCTTTTTTGTTATTTTTAACAAAGGATTTTTAGTTATTTATGCAGTATAATTTTATTTATCGCTATTACAATGCGAGCAATTAGGGCAAGAGCCTTTTTCGCCTTTACAGTTACACCCATCGGGGCAGCCGATACATTTTTTTCCGCTTTTTTTAGCTTTTATAATATAAAAGGTTGCAAGCCCTATAATAAGAGCAATAATTATTACTGCTATTATTTCTCCGGTTCCCATAAAGCTCCTTTAAGCAGCGCTTTTGAGCGCGTATTCTGATTTTAATTGTTTTTGCTTTTTAATAATTAGCGCAGTAATTATAGCTGCTATAATTAATATGAAAGCCCAACCAACGATAGGCATCCAAGCTGGACCAAAGCTTCCGCTGGTAAACAACGTGCCGAAGAAGAAGGTTAAAAAGCCCAAGCTATAGCCTACGGCAAACTGTAAGCCAATGCCTGCCCAAAGCCATTTTCTGTTGTTGATTTCTGAACGCATTGCGCCGATTGCGGCAAAGCATGGGGGAGTAAATAGGTTAAACATCAAGTATGCAAGCCCTGCTATTTTAGCAATGCCCATAATTGCGGCAACTTCGCCTGCTCCTCCAACTAACTCTAAATCTTCAACGCTAATAAAGTTGGTTATGCCGTAGCATACCGCAATAGTGCCTACAACGTTTTCTTTTGCAATAAAGCCTGTAACCGCAGCGGCTGCAAGCTGCCAAGCAACCACGCCTATAATGGGTGCAACAATATATGCAAACGGAGTTGCTATATCGTGTAAAATAGATTTATCTGCTTCAACTACGTTAAACGACCAGTCGAACGTTTGCATTACGTGAACAACAAAGTTACAAACTAAAATAATCGTTCCTGCCTTTACTATGTAAGCCCACCCGCGTGAAAGCATTGATTTGCACGCGCCCCATAGGCTTGGGATTTTATATTCGGGAAGCTCCATAATAAAGTAAGATTTTCTGTTTTTGTATCCCGTTAAAAGATTAATTAAAAGCGCACATGCTAAAATAATTAAAATTCCTACAAAATACATTACCGTTCCAACCCAAGGTGCATCTGAAAAGAAAACGCCTGCAAAAAGTGCTATAACGGGTAGTTTTGCGCCACAGGGCATAAAGGGAGTGAGCATCGCGGTTGCTCTGCGCTCTCTTTCGTTTCTAATCGTTCTGCACGCCATAACGCCGGGGATTGCACAGCCCGTTCCGATTACGAAGGGGATTACCGATTTGCCAGAAAGGCCAACCTTTTTAAATATAGGATCTAAAACTACCGAAACGCGTGCCATATATCCGCAATCTTCTAAAATGGCAATTAAAAAATACATTACCATTACTAAAGGTAAAAATCCAACTACTGCGATCACGCCGCCGAGCACGCCGTCTACTAAAATAGATGCCCAAATGCCAAGTTCGCCCGATTCGTTTGCCAATGCGTCGGCAACTAATTGCTGACCGGCTTCAAGCCAACCAACGAAGGTATCAGCAATCCAAGGGCCTAACCATGCTTGCGAAATTAAGAACACAAGCCCCATTACTACTACGAAAATGGGTATTCCTGCCCATTTGTTGGTTAAAACGTCGTCTATTTTATCTTGAAAGTTTTTGGTTTTTGTTAAAACCTTTCTCTTTTCTACCTCTTTAACTATTCCGTTAACAAAAACAAAACGCTTTCTGTCTGCTTCTTCTACAACCTTTTTGTTGCTAAGGTCTATATCTCCTTGAACGTAAGGTGCGGTTTGTTTTTTGCCTTTAACAGAAATAACCGCGCTAATAAGTTCTGCAAGCCCCTTTGCTCCCGTTGCTGCCGTTTCAATAACGGGGCAGCCAAGCATTTGTGCAAGCTTTTGCGTGTTTACGCTGTTGCCCTTCTTTTCGGTAAGGTCTGCCTTGTTAAGCGCAACCACTACCGGAATACCTAGCTCTAATAGCTGGGTGGTAAAAAATAAGCTTCTGCTTAAATTTGTTTCGTCTACGATGTTTATTATCGCATCGGGGTTTTCGTTCTTTACGTAAGAACTGGTAATGCTTTCTTCTGAAGTGAAAGGAGACATAGAGTACGCGCCCGGTAAATCTACCGCAATAAGCTCCTCTCCCGAGCAAAACGCCTTTTTAATTGGGTGCTCCTTCTTGTCTACGGTAACGCCCGCCCAGTTGCCAACCTTTTCGTTTCGGCCCGTTAGGGCGTTATACATGGTTGTTTTGCCACTGTTGGGATTGCCTGCAAGTGCAATTCTCATTTTAACTCTCCTTAAACAAAATAGTTAATTTGCTGTTAGCCATTGCTAACAAGTTTTTAAAAAAAACAAAGGCTTTTGAAGCCGTAGTTTTTAACAATATTAATAATATGCGGGCGGGGCGCGTTTTAGTATAAAGCGTTATAAAGCTGCCCGCTATATTATGATTGCTTGTGCAAGCTGATTGTCGATGCTGTATCTTCCGTCTTTTATTACTATTACGCAACCGGCTTTTTTATGAGCTATTACCGTTATAGGCTCGCCGCTGTAGCAACCGAGTGAAAATAAAAAGGAATTAAGCTCTTCATCGTCGGTGCGAATTTCTTTAATTATATATTCTTTTCCTTCTTCTGCAAAGGTTAAATCCATATTCACTCCAACACAAAGGCCGTTTGTTAGCCTTTGCTAATTCCGTGATAGATTATACATCAATAAAGCGTATTTGTCAAACAAAAAATAAGCGTTTTTTAATTTTTTTGCAAGCAATTTTTTAAAATAAAGGCAGGGGGGTAAAAATGCTTAAATGGTGGTTAATCGCGTTATAGAGGCACTTTTTTTATTTATTAAACAAAAAACGCAAATAGCAAATTAGCTTATTAAGCTAAAAAATTAAACCGCCACGTTTTTCATTTTGCAAAACTTGGCGGTTTTGTTAATTATTCTTTTGCTTTTATTATGTTTATAGGTTTAGTATTTTGTAAAATAACGAATGGAACTAAAACCGAAATTAAAGTTAAGCCCATAATGCACGCGCTGTTAAACAGCATTAGCGAGGGGTTAAAATAAAGCAACTGAACGTCTAACATTATTCGAGATGACGCTAATTTTGTTAAGGCTGCAACCAAAACGTCGTTTGCTACACCTAAAAATCCCATTAAGCCAACCCAAGAGAGCAAGCAGGTTAGCAGCCCCACGAGGATGATTTGCAGGCTGAAAATAAACATAAGTGCGGAGTTTTTTCCGCCTATTGCGCGAATAATACCAATCTCGCGTTGTTTATTTTTAACACACTTTAATCCAAAGCTTATTAAAATAAACCCGCAACCAACGTATAAAACTGTTGAAATTAGCATAAAGAAATCGGAGAATATGCTAACTGCTTTACTCATAGTAAGCACGCTTTGAATAATTATCGAAGTGGGCACGTAGCCTAAATTTTCGCTTGCAACGGTAAGCTCGTGCACGTAGTCTAAATTATCAAAGTAGAGAGAATATGCAAAATAACTGGTTTTGTGAAGTTTATCGAATAATTCTTTTGAGCAATAAAAAGCGTTACTTCCCGGGTTTGCCGTGGTAAGAGCTACTACTTCAAGCTGAAGCTTATGTACGGGGTTTTTGCGTTCGGTATCGGCAAGTCTACAACTTTCCATTTGGATTTTTTGTGGGGTAAAATCCTTGTAGTTGTCTTTTGTGTAAGCAGTGCCAAACATGGTGTTAAATTGGTTTAAGTTCATCATTACCTGATTGCCTTTAAGCTCTTTGGTAATGTTTTTCGACTCCCAAATAAACTGTGCGGTAACAGATGACGTAATGTCTGAAGAGCCAAAAACAGCTCCGCAGGCGTAGGCAACGTCTTTATACATAACCTCTTCAAAATTGGGGTTTAACGAATAAGTTATTGCCAGATATTGCGTTATTTCTTCAAAGGCGTTTTGGCATTCATCTGTTTTTAAAAGCTCATCTATGCTTGCGCTCGACGATCTAAAAGCATCGAGAAGTGAAGAGTATTTTTCTTTATACCCAGTGTTAATAACCGCACTTACGTAGCCGTGGCGAACGGTGGAATTGGGGCGGGTGAACTCGCCAAGCACGCTATTATAATCGAGTTTTGCCGTTTTTCGCGCGAATAAAATACTGTCGGCAAGGTAGTCTGTAATAATAATTCCGTCGGGAGTTTCATCCTCAATATTGCCGGCCAAAACGTCAAGCTTGCCGTCTATGCCGAATTTTTTAATTAAAAACTGCTCGTCGGTAACTAAAACGCCAAAGCTTTCGGTTGTAAAAAATTGTTTAAGCTGAGTTTTGTATGAAAACTGCTTTTCATACGTAGTATTAAAACTTGAAAGGGGCAAAGAGTAGTTATAAAGTTTATAGATGTTGCCTTCATAGCCTGAATTATTAAATTCGCGGAGATCGTAATCGGTTATAGGCATTATGTAGTTTGAGTTAATGGTGTTGTCGTTATCGTAATACCTATTTTTTTGCAAGATTAAAACGTCTTGCTCCATATTTGCCATTTCGTGCGAAATAACGTCGCTCGGCTTAAAGGTAACTATAAGCTGTGCCAGCGCTAAAATAACTATAATAAGCGCCGCCATAATCGCCGAACAGGCAGAGCGTACTACGCTGTTTTTTAAAAACGCGCCGGTGAGCTTTAGCATTTTATCTAAAGGAAAAGATGATGGGCGCAGCTTGGTTTTTTTAGTGCTTATAGGCACGTCAAAGGTGTGCTCAAAATCGTTGCTGCTTTGTTCTAATTTTTTTATCTCTCCGCTTTCGAGATATTCGTTAATTTTGTTTAGCTCTTTGCGGTTAATGCGCTTATAGAGGGGTATTTTTAAAATTCCACCTATAATTTCAACGTCACGCGCGGCGTCGCCCTTGCGTGTAATATCTTGCAAAATACGGCCGTCTTTAAGCTCTAAAATTCTATCTGCGTGGGTGTGGGCATCAACAAGGTTGTGCGAAACGATAAGAACCAAACGCGATTTTGATATGTATTTTAAAAGTTTAATAATTTGGTCGGTCGTGCGGGAGTCAAGGTTACCCGTAGGCTCGTCGGCCAAAATAATTTCGGGTTTTTTAACTAGGGCGCGCGCTATTGCAACCCTTTGCTTTTGCCCGCCCGAAAGCTGATTGGGATATCTATTTTCAAAGCCGGCAAGCCCCACTTCTTTTATAACCGACAAAACGGCTTCTTCGTTATATTCGTGCTTTAAATCGAGCGCTAGGGCAATATTATCAAAAACGGTAAGGTCTTCTATTAGGTGGAAGTCTTGAAAAATAAAGCCGGTAATGCTGTTGCGGTAGTTATCGTAATCGGCCGAATTAAATTTAGAAAATTTATTGCCGTTTACTATAATATCGCCGCCGGTAATTTCGTCTAACCCGCCAATCATGTTTAAAAGGGTAGATTTACCGCTGCCGCTTTTGCCCAAAATGTACACCAGCCCACTATCCGGAAGGGTAAAGTTTATGTTTTTAAGCGCCTGGCAGGCATTCTTTTTTCCTTTGTTATAAACTTTTGAAAGATTAATTACTTGAATCATAACGTTTCCCTCGGCGGTGGCCACAATGCCAATTAGTAGCATAATTATAATGCCAAATAGCTCTTTGTGTCAACAAAAAAGTGAAAATGGCGTGACCGATTTTTGTAATATAAAAAAATATTTAAAATAAAAGTAAAAACGGGTAACAGTTTGTCGAAAAAGTGAATCCTTTAAATGTGTTGCATTTAAAACACAAGCGCTAGTTAAAAAGCTAAATTTTGTTTTAGCGCTGCGATTAAAATGGTGCGTTAAAAAAATGGCTTTGTAACAACAAGCGGCTTAATTTTTAAAAAATAGTATATAAAGAGTTTTTTTCGTTTTGCTATTGACAAGCAATAAAATTTGTAGTACAATTATGTTAGTAATAAAAAATAAAAAAACAAAAAAGTGGGCCTATAGGTTGATTATTGCCTATTTTTTTTGATGAGGAAGTGCTTATGATTATTAAAAAAGACGTTTTTTATACCAAGGTTAAAGATAGTAATCGAACGCTTGATTTATATATGCCCACTGCTTTTAATAAGGTTTTTATATATTTTCACGGCGGCGGGCTAGAAGCGGGGGATAAAGCCAAAGGCGTTGAGTTTATACAAGAGCTTGTTGAAAAGTATTCGGTTGCGGTAATTACGGCAAATTACAGAATGTATCCCACGGCAAAATATCCGCAGTTTTTATTAGACGGTGCAAGCGTTGTTAAGTGGGCTTTTAAAAACGTGCAAAGCAGCACAAGCGAGCCGCTAAAATTCTTTGTTGGCGGAAGCTCTGCCGGCGGTTATATTTCGCAAATGCTTTGCTTTAACCAAAGCCTGCTAAACAAGCACGGAATAAGCCCAACTCAAATAACCGCATATTTTCACGATGCCGGTCAGCCCACAACCCACTTTAACGTTCTTCGCGAGCATTTAACCGATACGAGAAGAATTATTGTTGATAAAAGGTCTTCGCTTTATTACGTTGGCACTAGCCAAAGCTATTCGCCTATGATTTTTATAGCTTCAACTAACGATATGCCTTGTAGGTTAGAGCAAACTATACTTGCCGTTAAAGCGCTTAACGCATTTGGGCATAAAAACGTTGAGCTACAAATAGTAGATGGCACTCATTGCGAATACGTATGCAAAAAAGATCAAAACGGAAGTTACCTTTTTGCCAATATGATTGGCGAGTATATTAGCCGTTTTTAACAAAAGTATATAGCAAAAAAATTACCGCGTACTAATTAAGTTGGTCGGTAATTTTTTTTATACTTGTTTTATTAAAAATACAATTATTTATTTAAAACACTCCTTTTAACGCTGTTTTAAACGGCTAAATTGCACCTGAAAAAATTTTTTTAAAAAAAATCAAACTTTTTTTAAAAATTTGGGTAAAAATGGCCGCTTAAAACAGTCATATAAGTGAAAGGGTTTTTTATTAAAGGTAAAAATTTTTTTAAAAACGGGTATTGACAA
>JAFTIY010000091.1 GCA_017456665.1 Clostridia bacterium
CAAACTCAAGTTATGACTACCTGTACTTTAGGTACTTTAAGCGAAATTCAAAAGCTCGAAGGTTTAGACGACGAAACGGCTAAGCGTTACATGCACCACTACAACATGCCCGGCTATGCTTCAGGCGAGGCAAGA
The DNA here is from genome assembly GCA_017456665.1 of Clostridia bacterium. Classification (GTDB taxonomy): domain Bacteria; phylum Bacillota; class Clostridia; order Christensenellales; family Borkfalkiaceae; genus HGM11416. The sequence continues at coordinate 136 of JAFTIY010000091.1, forward strand.
GGTTTAAAGAGCCCCGGCAGACGTGAAATTGGTCATGGTGCACTTGCTGAACGTTCACTTGAACCGGTTATTCCTAGCGAAGAAGAATTCCCCTATGCAATTAGATTGGTTTCTGAAGTTTTAAGCTCAAACGGTTCTACCTCACAAGGCTCTGTTTGTGGTTCAACTATGGCTCTTATGGATGCAGGCGTTCCCATTAAGCGTCCTGTTGCAGGTATTGCTAGGGGGCTTATAAAAGATGCCGACAGCGGTAAGGTTTCAGTTCTTTCAGACATTCAAGGCCTTGAAGACTTCCTCGGTGATATGGACTTTAAGGTAGCTGGTACGGTTAAAGGTATTACCGCTATCCAAATGGATATTAAGATTAAGGGTATCGATGAAACTATTTTACGCCAAGCTATTAAGCAGGCAAACGAGGGCAGACATCACATCCTCGGTAAAATGCTCGATTGCATTCCCGAAACCAACAAAGAGCTTTCTAAATACGCTCCCAAGATTATTACCTTTAACATTGATCCCGAAAAGATTAAAGACGTTATCGGCAGCGGCGGAAAAACAATTAATAAGATTATCGCTGAAACTGGCGTTAAGATTGATATCGACGATAACGGTAGGGTTTGCATTGCAACCTACGGCGAAACGTTAGAACAAGCTAACCGCGCTAAAGATATTATTATGGCTATCACTCGCGAGTTAGAAGTTGGCGATATGTTTATTTCTTCAGTTGCAAGAATTTTATCAAAGGTTGGCGCATTCGTAGAACTCGCTCCCGGTAAAGACTGTATTATTCATATTTCAAAAATGAGCGAACAGAGAATTAACACCGTTGAAGAGTTATTAAACCTCGGTGATAAGGTTAAAGTTGATATCATTAAAATTAGCGAAAAGGGTATCGACCTTAAGCTTTTAGAAAAACTTAACTAATAAAAAACAACTTTTGGGCTACTTGTAAAAGTAGCCCGTTTTTTATTATAAGTGGGCCTATAACGCGATTATTGGCTATTTTTACTATAAATATATTTGCTGTATCCTTACGTGTTGCCATATGAGCAATTGTAAATAAATGATATTATTTTAACAGTTTAATATAATATAAAAGTGCTGATAATCAACTTATAGACGGCCTTTTAGGTTTAATTTGCCCTTAAAAAGTTAAAATAATAAAAATCGGCTATTACAAATTAAAAACCTTTACTTATTTATTAATTTAATATATAATATAATTACCATGAAAAAACAAACTCAAAAAGATTTTTTAATACTTGGGGCAGACGGCGGATCGGCTTTTACCATCAGCGTATTTTCATCACTTATAATAACGTTGGTTTTTGCTGTAATATTGATAGCTTCGGGGCTTGCTAAAAACGAGCAGTTTACTTCTAGCTCGGTGTATACCTACTTAAGTTATTTTTTATCCTCTGTTTCGCTATTTTTATGCCTTGCATATTTTATAAAGCGCAAAAATTTAGATTTTGCAATGTCGGTAGGGATAAGACGATGCGAAAAAAAGTACTATTTATTAGCGATATTAGTGCTTTTCGGGTCTCTTTTCGGTTTATCGGGATTAAACGATTTATTTATAGAATTTTTGTCTGGCTTTGGATATGAAGCGCAAGAAATAGTGTTGCCTAAAAATAATTTTGGCGATTTTATTCTTTGCTTTATCATAATTTGTGCTTTGCCGGCAATTTTAGAAGAGTGCTTATTCAGGGGTATAATTTTAAATTCTACAAAAAGATTGGGCGATTTATTTTGCATTATAATAAGCGGAATACTTTTCTCTCTTTTTCACCATAGTCCTGTGCAAACGGTTTATCAATTTATTATGGGTGTAACCTTTGCTCTTTTAACCGTAAAAAGCGGTAGCATTTTGCCTGCAATGCTCTTTCATTTTTTAAACAATTTATATATCGTGGTGTATTATTTTCTTGCGCCCGAAGGCTTTGCTTTTGCCCCTTGGTTAACGGTTGTACTATGCGTTAGTGGTGTTATAGCCTATCTTTTTGGTGCTTTTTATCTAATTTTTAAATGCGAAAAGCCAAAGGTTGATGCGGATCTTAACGCCGAATTTGCAAAGTCGTTCGATATAAATAACGAGCGTAAGAGTTTTATTCTTTTTGCGCTCGCGGGTATACTTGGTTGCGTTGTTTTATGGATAGTAAATTTATTTCCTTCGGCGTAGTAAAGCAATAAGGGTGAAATATGTTTAAGGTTAACGTTGTGACCGTAGGTAAGGTAAAAGAAAAATATTTTGTTCAAGCTATTGAAGAATACGCAAAGAGGTTAACCCGTTTTTGTGAGTTTAACTTGTACGAATGCAAGGAGCAAAGTCTTGAAGACGTACAGCCTTCAGTTGCTCTTCTTCGCGAAAGTGAAGAAATTTTAAAAAGATTAAAGGGCTACGTTGTAGTAATGGCAATAGAGGGTAAAAAGCTTTCTTCAGAGCAACTTGCAAAAAAACTTACTCAAATTAAAGATAGCGTAGGTGAGGTTACCTTTGTTATCGGCTCTTCATGCGGAATATCCGATAAGGTAAAGCAAAGGGCAGACGAGCTTATTTCGTTTTCTGATATGACCTTTCCGCATACTCTTTTTAAGGTTATGCTATGCGAGCAAATATATAGGGCGTGTATGATTAACGGCGGAGGGCAATACCATAAATGAACGGATTAATTCAATCTGCCAAGCAGATAGAAAAGCTTAAAAAAATTGCTCTAGAGCAAAAAAAACAGGATGAAAAATTTATGCGGCTAGCGCTAAAGCAGGCGCAACGAGCGTTTAACGACGGCGAAATTCCGGTTGGCGCTATAATCGTTAAAGACGGAAAGGTAATTGCGCGGGCGTATAATAAAAAAGAGCAAAAGGATTGCGCAATATTTCACGCCGAAATTTTGGCTATTATTGCGGCTTCTAAAAAGCTTGGATGGCGGCTCGATGGGTGCGAGATGTACGTTAATTTAGAACCTTGCCTTATGTGTAGCGGTGCAATAATTTCTGCTCGTATAAAAAGGCTTGTGTTTGGCATGCACGAGCAAAAATCCGGTTGCTTTGAAAGCAAAAAACAATTACTTTTAGGCGATAGCGGGCTAAATCATTCAGTTGAAATTCAAAGCGGTATTTTACAGCAAGAATGCGAAAATATATGGCGCAAGTTTTTTGAGCAAAAACGCAAATAAGCAAGATTTTTACTTGATTTTTGATTATTTGGCAAAATTTTAGATCAATTTAAAAATGTGACTTGTATTAGGTTGACTATTTTGCTAAATTTTACTATTATTTAAATAGCATTGTAAATTAATACTAGTGGAGGGCGTATGATAACACACAGCACCGAGATTAAACTGTTTTCAGGTAACTCTAACAAACCTCTTGCCGAAGCTATTGCAAAAGAGCTTAATTTATCCTTGAGTAATATTGAGGTAGGGCACTTTTCAGATGGCGAAACTAGCGTTAGCATTGGTGAAACCGTAAGAGGGCGCGACGTATTTATTATTCAATCTACATCAACTCCTGTAAATGAAAATCTTATGGAGTTACTCATTTGTATCGACGCATTGCGCCGTGCTTCAGCAGGCAGAATTACTGCTGTTATGCCGTATTTCGGTTACGCAAGGCAAGATAGAAAGGCTCGCCCCCGCGATCCCATTACCGCTAAATTAGTAGCAGATATCATCACTTCTGCCGGGGCAGACAGAATTTTAACGGTTGACCTCCACGCAGCTCAAATTCAAGGATTTTTCGATATTCCCGTTGACCACCTTGAGGGCGGATCGTTATTAATTAAGTACTTTAAAAAGATGGTAAACGACAATTTTGTTGTAGTATCGCCCGACGTAGGAAGTGTAGGCAGAGCGCGCAAAATTGCAACTAAAATTAATTGCCCCATTGCAATTATAGATAAACGTCGCCCAAAGGCAAACCAAGTAGAGATTATGAACATTATCGGTGACGTGCAGGGTAAAACTTGTTTATTGGTTGACGACCTTATCGATACAGCAGGAACTATTTGCCAAGGTGCTGAAGCACTAGCGAAAAACGGCGCAGCTGAAATTTATGCTTGTTGTACTCACTCCGTGTTATCCGGCCCCGCAATTGATAGAATTAACGCATCTCCCATTAAAAAACTCGTTACTTTAAATACTATCGAGCTTCCCGCCGAAAAGCGTATTGATAAAATTGAAGTTTTATCAGTTGCCGAGCTTTTGGCTAAGGCAATCGAAAATATTTATCTTGATCAAAAAATGTCTGAAGTATACGACAAACTTAAGAAAAAATAATCAAACGAACGGGGCATAAAAAATTGCCCCTTTTTCATCTAAAGGTTAGTGCGTTGGCTAAAATTTTTGCCATACGTTTTAAAAAAGAGGTTATGAAAATTATTTTCGGGCTGGGCAATCCCGGCGTAAAATACAGTAAAAATTATCATAATTTAGGTTTTATGGCGCTTGATTTTCTTGCTCAAAAGCTAGGTGTGTCTCTAAACAAAAAGGGCAGACAGGGCGTGTACGGCGAGTGTTCTTTAAACGGCGAAAAGATTATTTTGGTTAAGCCACAAACCTATATGAATAATAGCGGTGAGTGTATTGCTGCATTTTTGGCCTACTATAAGTGTGATATAAGCGATATTCTAGTTATCTACGACGATATTGATATAGATAAAGGCTGTATTCGCTTTCGTCCGCACGGCTCTCCGGGTACACATAACGGCATGCGCAGTATCAACAGTTACGTAGGGGGGCAGTTTAAGCGTTTAAGGATAGGAGCAAAAAACACTAATCCCGAAATACCTCTTATTGAATACGTATTAATGAATATTCTTGCTGACGACGTAGCGCTGTTACAGCCCGCTATTGAAAGAGCAAGCGAGTGTGCTTACGAGTTTGCTTGCGGAAAAACAGATGAGCAGTTAATGCAGGTTTTTAACCGCAA
>JAFTIY010000092.1 GCA_017456665.1 Clostridia bacterium
ACTTTATAGGTATAACCGCTGCCAAACAGATTAATAGTTCCGTCGCGGTCTAAAAACAAGCATTTATTCATCGTCGCTTGTACCTGCTTTATTTTCATGCGGTTTGCCGGCTGCGCTTACATCGGCGGAGGAGGAATTGGCGGGTATAATCACGTTATCAGTATTTTCCTCTTCGGCAGTTGCTGATAAAGCGGCCTTACGGTTTAATTCGCTTGCCTGCTGAATTGCGTTTGCCGGGGTAATGATCATTTCAGAAGAGTCGTCACCGTCGCCATCTAGTGGAGCTTCGCTAATTTGTGCTCTGCTCACGTCGCCGATAACGGCGCTGAATTCAACGAGAGTTTCTGCTCCTTCAAGCGTGTATTCGGGTTCGGGTACGCCTTCTGGCAGGTCGTTTTCTATAGTAGCTTCAGTTTGAATTACGGTTTCAGCGTTAGTTTCGTCAACCTCATCGGCTTCAAGAGAAGCGGCTTGAGTAGGCGTTAAGGGAGTATAAAGCTCGGGGACAGGTCGTTTTGCCAATTGCGATTGCTTTTTGGTTTTCTTTTTAGCTGAGCGCTCTTTTTTGATTCCGCTCTGGGTAAATTTGAGTATTTGCTGTATGATTAAAACTATACTACCAAAAAGTATATACGCGTAGTAACTGATAATACGCCACGAAAGCATGCCCCAAACCAATAAGCCGCCTTCTAAGAAAGTTGCAAATATTGAGCGGAAAGAAAATTCTGCTCCGCCTGAATTGCCCGGGGTGGGTAGTAAAGTTACAGAGGTGTAGCAAATTATGCAAAGTGTAAACATTTCGAGCCAATCAACCGTATGATTTCCGCTCATTTTAACTACAAAGAAGGGGATTGAATAAAGGGCCACAAAATACAGCACGGAGCATAAAAAGCCGATAAGCATGCTTATTCTAGATTTTTTAGTAAAGTAAGCAAGGCAGTCGGAATACTCCTTTATGCTACCTGAAATCTTGTGTGCGAATTGCTCTTCATCTTTAACAAGATGTAGTTTAAAACCTAATTTTGCAACAAAATTGGCCACAGAGGTTGCAAATTTGGGTAGTACCGTAAAGAAAAATATTGCAATAGGTATTGCAAGGTTTACTGCTAAACCGATTATACATAAAACTTTAATAAACTGCGTTACGTTACCAAAGCCGTGCACTAATAGGGCAACTGCCGCAACGAAAACGTATGCAATTCTGCCAAGTGCGTATGCAACGATGGGCACGCCGGATGCAATTCCTACGGGAATTCCCTTTTTACGAAGATAATAAACCTCAAAAGGCTGGCCTCCGCTTCCGAGGGGGGTAATATTATCGTAATACTTACAAATTAGCGTGGCAACAAAGCTGGTTGCAGGTTTATTCTTTTTAAGCGTACTTTTAATAAAAACAAATCGCTTAACCGCTTCAAACACTATTGTTAAAACGAGCATAAGTATCGCTATAACACCGTAAACCCAGTTTTGCATGAAGGTATCCCACACTAAAGAGATGTTTATCGGTTGACTTTCGCCTACAAATTCAAATACTACGGTAAGGAGAATTACTATTAAGTTTAATGCGATAAATGCCACTGCAAGTAGTACGCTTTTGCTTGCAGTGCGAGTTTTAATTGTTTCGCCGTTATCAGATAAAGATAACTTTTCGAGCTCTTTTTCTACCTTTTTTGCTTCTTCAGAAATTTCTATCGGATCTTCTTCAGGCATAGAGATCGAAACCTCTTCATCTTCGAGTAAAACAGGCTGTTGATTATCGCTCATATTCATTTCACCTCCCGTGTGTTTTTTTTGCGCGGTTATAGCGCGAGTGATTGCCAATAAAACGGCTAGTAATTATAAACTCTTAACTTTAACAAAAACTTTAGTGGTAATTCCTGCCATAAGCTTAATTTCAACGGGATAGTTGCCCAAGCTTTTTATGGGGGAAGAAAGTAATATCATTTTTTTATCGATATCAAAGCCTTGTTCTTTTAATGCGTTTGCAATTTCTTGCGAGGTAACGCTGCCGAATATTCGTTCACTTTCGCCTGCCTTAACTCTGCACTCAATAACCTTATTGTTTAGGGTTTTTGCAAGCTCTCTAAGCCTTTTTTCTTCCTCTTTACGGTGAAATTCTTCAGCCTCTTTTTTAATTTTTAAGCTATTTATTTCAACGGCGGTTGCTTCTTTTGCAAGCCCCTTTTTTATGAGCATATTGCGAGCGTATCCGTCGCTAACCTCGTGAACTTCACCCTTTTTGCCAGTTCCTTTAACGTCTTGTAAGAGAATAACTTTCATATTTCGTTCCTTTTATTTTTTAAGCAGCAACGCGCGCGGGCGCGTATTAGCATATATTTTTTGAGTATATATATTATATATCACGTAAGTAAAAAAGTCAATAAAAATACTTAAAAAAAAATACCCGTTTTTGTCAAATATTAACGAGTGTTTAATTTAAGTGATTAAATATTGGTAAGCGGGGCATAATAGTGGGGCAGACCTTTTTCTGCTAAGGAGTTTTTATGAAAGAATATAGTCACAAAATTGATTGCAACGTAACCAAGTGCTGTTATAATTTAAACGGCCAAGAATGCACAAAAAACACCATTAGCGTTGTTTGTTGCGAAAACAACAGCTGCACCGCTTGCGCAAGCTTTAGAGATAGATGCGACGATTAATCTGTTAACAAATAAAGTCCACACTCTTATTTTTATAGTTAAGGGTGTGGTTTTATTATATAAAAATCGGGCTATAACGCGATTAATCGGCTTTTTTGCTTTCGATTACACAAAAAAAGGGCAAACACTGTTTGCCCTTTTGGTTTAGTCTTCTTGCTCTCCGTCGTTTAAATATAAAATACCAAGGCAGTTTTCACCGCAGTGGCTGGTAATAGTTCCGCCTGCGTAGGTAACCATAATGTGTTTAAAGCCGTGCTCGGTTAATATATTTTTAACAGATTGAACTTGTGCTTCGCTTGCCGTGGTGGAGGTAATAAACACCTCGCTTAAGTCGGGGTTGTTAAATGCAGCAAGAGTATCGTTAACGTAGTTAATTATACAGTTGTCCATATTTCCGCGGTATTTTTTAGCGGGGCCCATTTTGCCATCCTTAACTAAAATTTGAAGCCTTAATTTTAAAAGGTTAGCACCAAAGAGTGAAAGAGCTGAGCATCTTCCGCCCTTGTGAAGATAATCGAGGCGAGCGAGAACGAAGCTAACTTGCAGGTTTGGAATGCGCTTTTCACATTTTTCAACGATTTGCTTAGGTTCAAAGCCTTTTTTGATTAGCTTTGATGCGTAAATAGCTAATAGTGCAATACCGGTAGAAAGAGAACGGGTATCTATAACGAAAACGTTGTCGTAGTTTTGTGCGCAGGTTTTTGCGTTGTGGCAAGCAACCGAAATTTCGCTCGATAACGAAAAGTGTATTACTGCATCGTAATCTTGTAAAAGCTTATCGAAATGCTCTTTAAACTGATATTCGTTAACTGCACTCGTTTTGGGAAGAATGCCCGAAGTGTTAACGTAATTTATAATTTCGGGTACGGGAACTTCACCGTCGAGTTTAGCCTCGTCGCCGAGAAGAATAGTAAAAGGTGTGGTATGTATATCGTATTCGGCAAGAAGGTTAGCCGGCATATCGATCGTGCTTTCTGCAGATAAAGCAATTTTCATATTTTTTGCTCCTTGAGTAAAGAATTTTCATAATTTGGCAAACATTTAATTCGCTTGTGTGTATTATATAATATATCTAAAAAATATTCAAGGACTTTACGTAATATTTTGCTCTACAATTAAAAAATAGAACGGTAGAGTTATAATTTTTTAGTTCTACTCACAGTAGAATAGAGTTTAATGGTGCTATACGCTTGCTTTTTTTTGATTTATGTGATAAAATAAGTTTATGGAACTTAAGGAAATAGTGGCAAAAAATATGATTGAGTTGCGTAAATTTCACGGATATACCCAGCTCGACGTTGCCGAAAAACTTAATTATTCAGATAAATCCGTTTCTAAATGGGAACGCGCAGAGAGCTTGCCCGACGTTGAAACCATAAAGAAGATAGCCGATTTATACGGCGTTACCGTTGATTGCTTGCTACGCCAAAATACCAACGTAACTAAAAAGGTTAGAGTAAACGGCCTAACTCACGGGCAAGAGCTTTTAATCACGTTAATCGCAGGAGTTCTCGTTTGGGTTGTTGCAACCTTGTGCTACGTTGTTCTTAAGTGGTCAGGCGTACCCGAAAACTGGGCAACCTATTCGTTTATCGTAGCAATTCCTCTAATGTTTGTCATTTTTTTAGTGTTCAACTGCTTATGGGGAAAAATTTGGGTTAACTTCGTGCTCGTTTCAGCCATTTTATGGACGGTGGCGCTTGCAATTTATATTCCGCTCAACGTAGAGGCAGATTGGCTTTGTTTTATATTGCCTATACCCATTCAAGCGGCGTTCGTATTCTTTTACGGGCTAAAAATTTTAAATATAAATATTAAGAAAAAAAATAAAGAAAACAATAATAAATAAAAGTCGCAAATAGCTGTTAATCGCGTTATTGGCGGCTTTTTTGTTTATAATAGATAAATTATTTATTGACTACACAACAAGTGTTTGATAAAATAAGGCTTACATATTTATCATTGGTTGTAAAGAATGCGCTCACTTATAAACAATCATAAACGTTTAGGTCTATTGCTTGCATCTAAAAGTTATTTTGTGTTGTTACTTGGGTATTTTAAAAAATTAGTGGTTGATTGTTATATAGTAGTTGATAAATAATTAACCTAAAATTTACCGCCTTTTAACTTTTATTTTACTTTTGTGTGGTATAATTGGTGCAGTAAAAAGGAGTAAATTATGATTTTAGATTATACTTTTGATAACGACAAATATATAGCAAAACTCATTGCGGAGCAAGCAAGCGATCAAATTATAGATTTAAACGAGCTTATCAACTCGGGCGAGAAGGCATCTCTTTTTTCTGAAAGACCTTACGTTCTCGTTGCCGATTATAACCGACTGCTTAATCTTAAAACACTTTTTAAAATGGGTAAAACCGTAACGGAGGGCAGTAAAATCATATACTGCATATTCGTAACAGACGGCAAACGAAGCTATCCTTTAAATATGGCAAAAAACATTTGCGCGGTAAAGGGGGGTGTGCTTTTTGGTTGCGAGAGCTTTTTGAGGGGAAAGCGTAACGACGAGGCAGCACTATTAAAAGCAAAGCAATTGGGTAGTTGCGTAAGAGATAGCGTTCCTTTTGAGGTTGGCACGGCGATATTTCCTATGCGCTTTGCCGGCAAGAGAAAATAATTAAATACGATTATTTATAGTTTGCGTTTGGCAGATCGAGCAACGTTCGGTCTGCCTTTTTTTTAACCCAAATTTGAAGCCTTGAGTATAATGTAAAGAGGATTTTTTATGGTTGAAGAATATTCTTTACTTTTGCCTTATCCCGAGGTTAGCGGCAGTTTGCCCGTAAAGCAGCTTGAAATTTTAAGCGATTTATATGCTGGCAGATTTTCAAAGCTTACGGCGGTTGCAAGCTACGGTTATCAGCTTGTGGTATTAGAGGGTGAAAATAATTTAAGCGAGCTTTTTAAAGGGGTTTTTACGGTTGAGCTTAAACATTTAAGATTGCTCGCAAGTGCTATTTTTTCTTTTGGTGCAGCCCCCGTTTTTGCGGGGAAATTTAATTATTTTTCATTTAGATACGTCGATTATTCAAATAAAATAAAAGACTCCCTTTTAAACGCCATTGAACGCGAAAAAAGCTTTTGCTTTCATTTAGAACAGTTTGCTTCATTTTGCCAAAATCAAAGCCTTGCAAACCTTTTGTTGCGCATTGCAAAAGATGAAATGCTACACGAAAGGCTTTTTAGCGATAGACTTGAACGAGAGCTTGGCTGCTGAAGCCTATAGTTATCTGCTTTGCTTTTAAATTTGCCGTTTATTATAAAAAAAGTTATAAAAATAATGGAGATTTTTTGTAAAAAGCACAAAAAACGTTTGACAATAAAAGCGGGTTTTGATATAATCTACAAGCATTGTGTGAAGTGCGGGTGTAGTTCAATGGTAGAACACCAGCCTTCCAAGCTGGTTGCGTGGGTCCGATTCCCATCACCCGCTCCAAAAAAGCGTATGCCGTCACACACACGAACGTGCGCCTTTAGCTCAGATGGATAGAGCAACGGCCTTCTAAGCCGTGTGTGGGGGGTTCGAGTCCCTCAAGGCGCGCCAGAATATATGGCGGGAGTAGCTCAATTGGTGGAGCGCCAGATTGTGGTCCTGGAGGTCGTGGGTTCAAAACCCATCTCTCGCCCCATTTTTTAAAAAAGGTAATAATTACGCGTGGGGGTGTCGCCAAGCGGTAAGGCACCGGATTTTGATTCCGGCATTCGTAGGTTCAAATCCTGCCACCCCAGCCAGTAAAAATTTACAAGGTCCATTAGCTCAGGCGGTAGAGCACGTGACTTTTAATCACGGTGTCCGGAGTTCGAGTCTCCGATGGATCACCAGTAAATGCGCCTTTAGCTCAGTTGGTAGAGCAACTGAC
>JAFTIY010000009.1 GCA_017456665.1 Clostridia bacterium
GTAAAAGATTGCCATTCTTCTTGGTCGCTTAAACGATAAAAATACTCGCCCGTTAACTCTTTACTTGTGTTGCTAGAGCTAGGCCTTGCTATGCAAAAATTTGCGCGAGATAAACTTTCTCCTTCAAAAAGGGAATCTGCCGTTAAGGGTTGAATGTGTGGATTTAGTTTTGTGATTGGTGCGTTTATTTCAAAGTTACTTTCGTTTATAATTAGCCACATAGAAGCACCCACGGTAAAAATTACCGTGGTTATAAGCACCGTTATTAATAGCCAATTTTTACGAATGCGTTTTGCCATAATCTTCCTTTTTATAAACTAATTTGTGGGTACTAAAGTTGCGTACGCGTAGAAAAACGCTTTTTCTCCACTTTCAGAATGGATTTGATTGTAGATGTTAGTTATAAAACTATCGCCAGTTGCATGCGAAAAAGTGTATTTTACCGTTAAACTTATGTTTTTATCTGAAGTGCTGTTTATTTTATCGTTTATAGTGCTCTTTTTTATTGAGTAAGTTAACCTTGTGCTATCGGTACTATCATTCTCTTCATAATCATAAGCTAATGAATTTATGTCACTACCCAAAAGAATAGTTATTGGAAAATTTGCATGCATGTAATCAAATATCGTAAGTGAATCACTACTACCCGGTTTAGTGCCGTAAATCGTAAATTTTATTTTATAATCTTTTCCATCAGGAAAAGCAGCCTTAATTGCTTCACAATTAATCGTATACGTAACTGTAACCGTACCGGAATCGCTAAAAGCATTATTTTCTACAAACCCTACTTTACAATACGAAAAGCATTGTAGACCAGCAAAAGTGACGTAATCTTCGGTGTTTATGCTCTGGTATGCGCCAAAAGAGCTTCCGCCTGCCGATCCGCCTACCGTAAAGCCTACCGTTACCCAGCTTGCAAAACCCGTGCAAAGCAGGCTTATAAACACAAAAATTGATATTACGTAATACTGCATAACCACAGATAAACGCTTGCGTTTTTTATTATTTTGTGACTGCTCAAAAAATGTATACTTTTACTGATAGCAAAAAAACGCCTAAAAATAGGCGTAAAAGGTGTGTTTATGGCATTAAAAGGCAATAAAAAAAGCACTCAAAAAAAGTATACTTTATTTGAGCGCTATACTTATACTTGTTGCAAAGTTAAACTATAAAAAAACTAATTTTGTAACTTTATTATATTTATATAATAACCGTTTGTCAAGTATTTTTGCACTATTGTGTTGTTTTTGTGAAAATTTGTGATTTTTCTTTCATCTGCAAAAGCGAGACGTTTCGACACCTATCCCCTTTTGGCAAAGGGTAATTCCCCCGCGAAACGGGGGAAATGTCTGCTTGCAGACAAAGGGGGCGCGCCGCGCGTAAGCGGCTGTCGCGCAAGCGACTGGGGGGATCGTTGCCCATTTTTTAAATCTACCTCCTTTTGGTAAAGGGAGGTGTCGAGGCAAATGCCGAGACGGAGGGATCGTAACTCCATTAAACTTAAAGGAGGCATTTATCATAGCCCCTTTTGGTAAAGGGTAATTCCCCCGCGAAACGGGGGAAATGTCTGTTTGCAGACAAAGGGGGCGCGCCGCGCGTAAGCGGCTGTCGCGCTAGCGACTGGGGGATCGCAGCCCCTTTTGCTCAAAAACCATTCTATAGCGCGATTAACGGCTTATTTAGCGCAAAATAAAAGCCCAAAAATTTGGGCTTTTTTATTATTTTTATTCAACGTAACCATCTGGATTTTTTAATTGCCAGTTAAGCTGATCTTTACACATTTCGTCTACGCCCTTTTCTGCTACAAAGCCGAGATATTCTTTAGCGTATGCGGTATCTGCATAACAAACTGCTATATCGCCGGGGCGACGTGGTGCAATTTCGTAAGGAATGGGTTTTCCAAGAGCTTTAGAAAATCCGTTAATCATCTCTAAAACGCTGTATCCACGGCCTGTCCCGAGGTTTACTATATAAAGACCGCTACCGCCTAAAAGTTTGTTAACTGCAAGCACGTGACCGCGAGCTAGGTCTACAACGTGTATATAATCCCTTACGCCTGTGCCGTCGGGCGTATCGTAATCGTTGCCAAAAACGTTAACCTTAGGAAGTTTGCCTACGGCAACCTTTGTAATATAGGGGCAAAGGTTATTGGGAATACCGTTGGGATCTTCGCCGATAAGGCCGCTTTCGTGAGCGCCAACGGGGTTAAAGTAACGTAAAATACCAATATTCCAGCTTGCGTCTGCCTTATAAATATCCTTTAAAATATATTCGATAAATAATTTGGTTGAACCGTAAGGATTAGTTGTTGAAAGGGGAAAATCTTCGGTAATAGGAACGGTATGAGGATTGCCGTAAACGGTAGCCGAAGATGAGAAAACTAAATTTTTGCAACCTGCATCGCGCATTGCTTCACATAAAATAACTAAACCGCCAATGTTGTTGTGGTAATATTCCATGGGTTTTGCAACCGATTCGCCAACCGCTTTGTATCCTGCAAAATTAATAACGGCATCGATCTTATGTGCGGCAAAAATTTTATCAAGTGCCTCTCTGTTTAAAATGCTTTCGCAATAAAAAGCTACTTTTTTACCGCTGATTTGTTCAATTCTATCAACAGCAATTTTTTTACTGTTAGATAAATCGTCAACGATAACTACTTGGTAGCCTGCCTTCATTAACTCGATACAAGTGTGGCTACCAATATAACCAGCACCGCCCGTTACAAGAATGGTTTTCATATATTTCTCCTTAAAAATTAGTAATTATTTTTTTCAGTATCAGTTTACACCTTTTAAAAATAAAATGCAACTATTAAAACACGCCGTATGCGTTTTTTTACTTTTTTAACCTTTACTGGCTTAAAGTTCAAACTAAAAATTAATTCAAAAAATATAACAACTCGGCCTATAACGCGATTAACGGCTATTTTTACGTATAACAAACCAAACCGTAAGTTAATTTTAAAATCTTAAAGCCGTTAACAGTTTATTATAAACTTAATTTTATTTGCAAATACTTTCAAAAAGCTTTAGCCACTCGTTTGCAATAACGGTTGAGCCTTGCTCTGTGGGATGAACGCCGTCGGCTAAAAATACCGATGGGCCATACTTTTCAGCCTGCTCATCAAGCGCTTTTTGAAGCGGAACGTAATATAAATTGTAGTCTTTTGCAATTTGCTTAACTACTTTTGCATAATCTTTAACTTGCAAAAATTGCGAGTATTTTTCTTCAGTGGCACTCCCCTTTAAAACAAAGGGCTCGCAAAGTATAATTTTAAGATCGGGCAAACGTTCTAACGTGTCTTCTATAAGAGCGCGGTAAACCTTTTCAAATCTTTTTATATCAACGCCGTTGGGTGTAGCCGATAAGTCGTGCCAAATATCGTTTATACCTATTAAAATGCTTAAATAATCGGGATTTTCGTTCCATACGTCTCTTTTTACACGAGCGTAAAGATCAACAACTCTATCTCCGCTAATACCGTGATTTATAACGTTGTATTCAACAGGCGACTTTTCATATAACTTACCTGCAATATATCTAACGTAGCCGCCGCCAAAACGTAAAATTCCGCAGTGACTTCTTTCTCTACTAGCATCGGTAATGCTATCTCCAAAAAATAGAATCTTCATAGTTAAAACTCCTAAAAAATGGCGCTATAGCGCGATTAACAGCTATTTAGCGACGTAAATAATCACACGCAAACGCGCCTATGTCTGTTATCGCTTGTAATCTAGACGTATCGTTTAAATACTCGTGGCGAACGCCATTGTAAATAATACAATTAACGTTAGCCCCCTGTTGCTTATACCACTCGTTGAGCTTTTCTACCCCTTTACCCATGTTGCCAACGGGATCTTTATCGCCGGCAACGAGCAAAACGTTAAAGCCCTTTAAACTTTCTCCCTGCTTTTTATAAAGCTTTTGCGCGCCCTTAAAAAAGCAATAGTAAAAATTACTACTACAAATAAAACCGCACATATCGTCATCTTTGTATTTTTCACACTCGCTTTCGATAGAAGAAATAAAAGTTCCCCTTTCAAAATTTTTGTTATACACGTCGAACGACATCTTTTTTAAAAGATAATTTGGCTTTGATGGGCCAACGAAGGTCATGCGGATTCTAGCAAGCAATCTTCCCAAGGGAAGAACAGCCCCTGCAAAATAGTTACTTCCGCCGATAATTGCGCCCGAAAGTAAAATGGGATATCTGCGAATAAACGCTTGTGTTAAAAATGAGCCGTAGCTATGCCCGAACAAAACTACACCAAGCGGTCTTTCGTACTGCTGGCTGTATTTGTTTTTAGCATATTCGCAAACGCTTTTAATATCTTGCAGCGTTCCTTCCCAAATATCGCCCTTGCTGTAACCAAGCGTTTCTCTATCGGTGTAGCCGTGAGCGCGGTGGTCGTCGGCAACCACGATTAAACCCTTTTCGTTCATTTTTTTAGCAAAGTAGTCGTAACGCATAGCATGCTCTGCCATCCCGTGCGAAATTTGAATAATTCCGATGGGGTTTTGCACGTCTGCCCATTCAACTACCGAAATTTGCTTGCCGTCGTATGCGGTAATACTGTTCCTTATCATAAAATACACCTCTTAACTGCATTTTTATATCCGTTATAAAGTTGTTCGCGCTCGGCGTTATCCATTTGTGGCGAAAATATTCGCTCGCTTTTGCGCGCAATTGCAATTTCGCTAGCGCTTTTAATG
The DNA here is from genome assembly GCA_017456665.1 of Clostridia bacterium. GTDB lineage: Bacteria > Bacillota > Clostridia > Christensenellales > Borkfalkiaceae > HGM11416. The sequence goes on from JAFTIY010000009.1 coordinate 4,717, forward strand.
CCAAGCGCAATCATACAAAGGTAGGCAGCACCTAAAGCCGTGCTTTCTCTTTCGATAGGTCTATCTACTTTAATATTGCAAATATCCGCTTGAAATTGCATTAAAAAGTTGTTTTGCGAAGCACCGCCGTCTACCCTTAAACTGTCTAAACTAATCTCTCCCTCTTCTTGCATTATATCAACTATTTCGCGAGCGGAATAGGCCATACCCTCAAGCACCGCACGCGTAATATGCGCCTTTGTAGTTCCGCGAGTTATACCGGTTATAAGACCGGTTGCATCCCCCTTCCAATAGGGTGCGCCAAGACCGGTAAACGCTGAAACTACGTATACTCCGTTACTGCTTGCAACCGACGTTGCCAGCTTTTCGCTATCTTTTGAACGCTTAAAAAACTCTAGCCCATCGCGAAGCCATTGAACTGCGCTTCCCGAATTGAAAACGCTGCCCTCAAACATATAAACGGGGCCGTTTAAGCCGTAGCCGAGCGTAGTAACGAGCGAACGGCTGTGCTTTATTTTACTGCCGATATTTGCCAGCATAAACATGCCCGTTCCGTAAGTAATTTTTGCCGAGCCGCTTTCAAAACAGCCTTGACCTACCGCAGCTGCCTGCTGATCGCCCGCAGCACCCGCTATTGCAATTTTTTTACCGCCGTATTCAAATTCACCAAAAACGCTATCAGGCGATTTAACGGTGGGTAACGTATGCTTTGGAATATCAAAAACCTTTAACAGTTCATCATCCCACTCAAGCGTATTGATATTAAACAGCATAGTGCGCGACGCATTTGTGTAATCGGTTACAAAACTCTTACCGCCCGTAAGCTTAAAAATCAAATAGCTTTCTATCGTGCCAAAGCATAAATCCTTTTTTAAAAGTGCGCTTTTTACTTGAGGCACGTTATCTATAAGCCAACGCATTTTACTTGCCGAAAAATACGCGTCTACCTTAAGCCCCGTTTTGCTCTTTATAAGCTCACCGTACTCTTTTTCTATACTCGCACAATAATCTACAGTACGCCTACATTGCCAAATAATCGCGTTATAGAGGGGCTTTCCGCTTGAACGCTCCCACGCAACAACAGTTTCGCGCTGGTTTGTAACCCCTATTCCGACAACGTTATCTGCCCCTACCGTTTCGATAATCTCGATTAAAGCGGCTAAGGTAGAAGAATAAATTTCGGGCGCACTTTCTTCTACGAAAGAAGGTTGCGGATAATGTTGCTTTACAGGTATGTTTTTTACCTTTTCGATTTTACCGGATTTGATATTGTATAAAACGGCTCTGGTGGAGGTAGTGCCCTCGTCTAATGCAATTACGTACTTCATGTTTTCCCTATTATATATATTTTTTACACTTATATTATAACTTAATAATACTTTAATTTCAAGCCTCTTTTAAAAATTTTTAAATTTAATTTTAAAAAACTATATATAAGCACGGGCATTAAAAAAAAATTACACATAATATATACTATGAAAACGGTAATCTTAGCAGGCGGCGGAACTGCCGGGCATATCACTCCACACGTAGCACTTTATCCTTACCTTGCCGATTATTTTGATAAAATTTATTATATCGGAAGCGGTAAACCCATCGAAAATCAACTTATAGCCCCACTTAATATAAAAATTTATAAAATTGATCCGCCTGCCCTTTTGCGCTCGTTAACACTTAAAAATGCACTTATTCCATTTAAAATGGCAAAAGCAGTAAAGCAGTGCAAGGCAATATTAAAAGATACTGATGCAAGCGTTGTTTTTTCTAAAGGCGGGTATTGTGCCCTTCCGGTGTGCATTGCGGCAAACAAGCTTAAAATACCCGTTGTTTGCCACGAAAGCGATTTAAGCGTTGGCCTTGCCAACAAACTGGTTTTTAAAAAATGCGCCTATTTTTTAACCACCTTTGAGCAAACGGCTTTAAACCACGGCGGAATTTGCGTAGGCCCACCCATTAATAAGCCTAAAAAAATTGACAAGCAAATTGCGCAAAATACTTTAGGCATAAACACTCAAAAGCCCGTTCTCTTAATTACAGGCGGCAGCCAAGGAAGCGCTACCATTAACCAAGCGGTTATTTTAAATATAGCAAAGCTTACCTCGCTGTTTTTCGTTATTCACCTATACGGAAAAGGCAAGAAGTGCGCCTATAACGCAACCAACAACTATTTACCCTTAGAGTTTGCCGATATGAATTTATGTATGAGCGCTTGCGACATATGCCTTTCACGCGGGGGCTCGAATACCCTTTTTGAACTGCTTTTTAACAACGTTCCCTCACTTATTGCCCCACTTAAAAAGGGCTCTAGAGGTGACCAAATAAAAAACGCCCAGTATTTTAAAAATCTAAACGCTATAAAAACGTGCGATGAAGAAGAGCTTGAAAAAAATATAACAAGCCTTGTGTGCGATCTATATAAAAATAGAACGCTTTTAAAAGAAAATATTAAAAAGCTAAATATTACAAATGGCACAAAAAAAACCTTTGAATATATAAAAGCCGCTGCCGAAAACAAAAATATTAATTAGTAAAAATACTTGATAAAAGTTTTTTTATGTGATATACTAATTAAGCCAAACAAATTTAATAGTAAATTTAGTGGTATCTTTTTTTAATGGGATAATTATGCCATTTTTTCGCCATAATCATTTTTAGAATTTGGTAAAATCGTAAATTCCGAATAGTGATTATGGTATAGATGCTTTAATTCTATTAAATTTGTTTGGCGACAACGGAGTTTGCGTTTTTCGTGCGTTAACTTCGGTTGGCGCACTTTTTTATTGGCAAATTTATTTTATTTCATTAAAAAAGTGGCGCTATAACACTATTAACTCCACTTTTGCTATTATTAAACGCAAAAAATTTAATCTTCTATTTTGTTAAATAACGGCTGGACTAAAAAACCTTTAAGCGATATGCCAAGCGTTGCCGCAATTTGATAAACCGTATATAATTTTACCGTTTTTTATTTACCTCTTACCGTACCGAAAGAGTTAAACGCGCAATACCGCCTTTTTTACCAAGCTGATATTGTGTTATTTTACGCTCGATAAACAAACTCTCTAGCTTTTTTTATTACTTCCGCTAGCTTCTACAATGAGTGCTTTTAAATTTTAGTTTATTGCGGTAAATTATTTACAAGGAGCTTAATATGATAATTACCTTTTGCGGACATTCAAATTATTCATATAGCGAAAAAGACAAAATAAGATTAAAAGAAATTTTAGTAAAAGAAGTTAAAAAAAATCCTTCTTGCAAATTTTATTTGGGTGGCTACGGCGAGTTTGACGATCTTTGCAGAGCCACGCTAATTGAACTAAAAAAAACCTTTGCTAAAATTGAAATATTATTTATTTCCCCCTATCTTGATGAAAATTATTATAAATTTAAAAATGCCTCTCTTTATTACGACGGTAGCATTTATCCGCCCATAGAAAGCGCTCCCAAAAAACTTGCTATAATAAAACGTAACGAATGGATGGTAGAAAATGCCGATTTACTCGTTGCGTTCGTGCGTTATTCTTTTGGCGGAGCAGCGCAAACGCTTAAGTTTGCAAAGCAAAAAAAAATACCCGTAGTTAATCTATATAAAAACGGGTAAACAAACTAACAAATTAACAAAAAAGTGGGGCTATAAGTCGATTAGCTCCACTTTTAACTTTTACTCAAATAAAAAGGGCGCAAAATTTGCGCCCCATTTTTTTGCCTTTTATTTTTAAACTATTTTAAAACAACTATAGAATAAGGAGGCATAGTAACCTCGTTATTTTTCAAAGTGCAGTTTCCGCTAACGCATAATTGATCGCGAATAGCCAGCTTATTGCCGTAAGAAGAAATATCTATAGTTTTGCTTTCGTAACTGCTTAAGTTAATCATAATAACGATGCTGCTGCCGTTATAAGTTTTTTTCATAACGCCAACGTAATCGTCGCTAGTGGGAAGTTTTTCAATAACACCGCGTGCGATTTCCGGATTGCGGTTTCTCATTCTCATAGCCTGCTTATAGTAATTGAGAATGGAATTGGGATCTGCCTGCTGTTCTTCAACAGAGGGGTATTTATAGGATGAACTATCTACCAAATAGCCATCGGGGTTTTGATAGGTTAAGCCGGGGTAAACGTTTTTCTTTTGCCACTTCATTGCAATTCGCTTTGAGGGATCGTGATCGTCGTTTTTGTTTATCATGCCGATTTCGTCGCCATAGTAAACGAACACGTTACCGTTCATAACCGAAAGCAAGCCCGCCCCCATTTTTACCGTATCGCCAATTAAAAACTTGCCTGCGCGCGCGGTGTCGTGATTACACAAAAAGGGAGCCATAGAGCCCTTATTATAGGTTTTTTGATAGTTAACGAGCAAATCTATAAAGTCATCGCCGGGGTGATTTTTTAAATCAGACATCGCACTGCGAATAGTTCCGCCTCCTTGAGAAGCGGTAAAGGTAAAGCAACTATCTATTCCGCTTTCGTAATAAGCGCGAATTTGAGTATCTGTTCCTTCCCACACCTCGCCAACGATATACGCGTCGCTCTTTACGCTTTTTGCCGTTTGATTAACGAATGATAAAAATTCTACGTTTTTACTTACGTTACCGGTATAATAACTGGTGCAAGCGTCTAACCTGAAGCCGTCTACGTCCATATCGGTAAGCCAAAACTCAATAATATCTGCAATTTCTTGGCGAACAGCTTGGCTATCGAGGTTTAAGTCGGGCATATTTTCAGAAAAGCGACTTTCGTAATAATACGAAGTGCCGCCGAGCGAGCGATAACCCGTTTTTGCCGATGTAGCAAAATTATAATACTCTATATATTTGGCGTTTTCGCCCGTAGTTTCGCCCGTGCGTAATGCGTTAGAAGCCTTTCTGAACCATTCGTGAGAACTTGACGAGTGATTTAATACGAGGTCTACGATAATATTAATGCCTTTAGAGTGCGCGCTTGCAACCAAATCTTTAAAATCTTGGTTAGTGCCGTAAATTTTATCGATGGTATAGTAATCTACAACGTCGTACTTATGATAGGTTTCAGACTGACAAACGGGCATAAACCAAATACCGTTATACCCCATTTCTGAAATATAATCGAGCTTTTGCTCTACCCCTTTTAAATCGCCGTAGCCATCGTTATTGGTATCGAAATAAGAAAAAACGAAAATTTCGTACCAGTTGCGATAATTATCATCGATAATATTGAGCGAGCCGTCGTCTGTGTTTTTTTCCTTACAACCTGCTGTAAAGCTGGCACCAACGATAAATAATACCGAAAACAGTAAGCACAATAATTTTTTAAAACTCATAATTTTTAACCGCCCGAAAAATCAAAGTCTTTCGGGCGGATCTCCTTTAATATATTTTTTTAGCCCTTAACCGCACCGCTCGAAATACCTTCAACGTAATAGCGCTGCATGCTTATAAATAACGCGGTAATAATACTTCCTACCACGCAAGCGCCTGCGCAGAATACGGTAAAGTTTTCGTTAAAGCTGCTCTTTTCGGCGTTAATCATCTTATAAAGCCCTAAAGCAACGGTATAAGTTTCGCGATCGTTAATAATAGTGTTTACGAAAATAAAGTCGCACCACGGGCTTATAAACGAGGTTAAAACGGTGTAAATGATTATAGGTTTAGACATTGGAACGGTAATACTCCAAAATACTCTAAGTTTACTTGCCCCGTCTAACAGCGCTGCTTCATCAAGCGAACGCGGAATGGTATCGAAAAAGCCCTTACAAATATAATAGCTAAGCGCGGCACCACTTGAATAAACCAAAATTAATGCAAATAGTGAATTTGTAAGCCCCAACGCCTTTAAAATAAAGTAAACGGCAATCATGCTCATAAAGCCGGGGAACATACCCAAAATAAGCAAAACGTTCATCATTGGCTTACGCAATTTAAAGCGCAAGCGCGACATAGCGTAGCTTACCATAAGCACGAATAAGGTTGTAATAAGGCATGAAACGGTTGCAACAAACAAGGTATTACCAAACCACCTTAAAAACATGGTATCTTTAAACAATCTTATAAAGTTGCCAAGCCCTAATTGCAAATCTTCGGGGAAAAGCTTGTTAATAATACCTGTATTGGGAGTTACACGGAATGCCGTGTATAGCAAATAGCAAATGGGAAGAACCCATAAAACGCTCATAACCGAAAGTATTACGTAGATTAAAGTATTAGCAGCGGTATCTAACGCCTTTATGCCCAAATTGCTCTTTTTGTGTTTTTTAACGGCTACTTGAGAATTATTATTAACGTTTGTCATTATTGGTAATCCTCCTCGTTTTTAGCCGCACTTGAGCGGTTGTAGGTTATAAGTGAAAGGCCGGCACTTATTACGAAAATTATTATACCGATTACAGACGCGATATTATATCTTACCGGGTTATCTGTAGTTAAGCGGTAAAGCCAAGTAACCAAAAGGTCGGTAGACTGCGCTTGATCGCTGTATTTTAATATATCAATAGGCCCGCCACCGGTAAGTAGCCAAATAATGTTAAAGTTGTTAATATTGCCAACGAATTGGGTTATTAGATGGGGCCCAGTTACGTGGAGCATATAAGGTAAGGTAATTTTAAAGAAAATTTGAACGCTGTTTGCCCCGTCTATTCTTGCCGCTTCAGAAAGGTCGGCGGGAATATTCATAAGCACGCCCGAACACATAAGCAAGGTGTACGGAATACCTATCCACATATTAACCACGATAATAACTATTCTAGGTATTAGCGAGTTCCATCTGGTATCTGCAAGCCATCTGATATTCGTACCTAAAATTACGTTTAAAATACCGTCTACGTCTAATATTTTTTGCATTAATAAAAGGGTTACGAATTGAGGTACTGCAATTGCAATAACGAACATAGTTCTAAAGAACTTTTTAAATCTAATACCCTTTTTGTTTATCATGAGTGCAACTATCATTCCGAGGAAGTAGTTTGAAAAGGTTGCAAAAAACGCCCAAACTAACGTCCAACCTAAAACGCGGAGGAAAGTAACACCAAATCCCGAGCCGCCAGAAACTCCAAATCCGGTAAACAGTTCTTTAAAATTTTCAAACCCTACCCAAGTAAATAGCTTATCGGGAGGAAGGTTAGAATAGTCGTAATTTGTAAACGCTATTAAAATCATGAAGATTAACGGCATTATGGTAAACACCAATAATCCAAGCAGTGGCGGAATAAGTAAGGTTATATGAAACTTTTCATTTATAAAGGAATATAAATCCTCTTTTATGGTGCTTACCTTTTTGCCCTCTGCAACAAGTTTATCGTTTAATATATTTCCACGAACGTTCATTACCCATAAAATAATAAACGCTGCGATTATAATCAATGTTACAACGGAATAAAGCAATATTAAAAAGCTGTTATCCCCTTTTGGGTATATAAAGTGACCTAACTCATCGCTCCAAACCCCTTCAGGCGCAGCAACAGTACCGAGCGTGCCGAATTTTGCAAGATAACCTAATCCGAACGAAATCAAATAGTAAAAGAACAAGCATTCTAAAATAAAGTAAACAGCGCCCTTTACGAACTGCTTGCGACCTATTTGCCCCGCTCCCATAAAAACACACGAAATTTTAGTAAGTATAGAGCCTTTAGCCAAGTCTGAAAAAAATTGCCTCGTTTTTGCAAAAGGTTTTTTTTCAGTTGCGGCTATTTGTTGACCGTTCATTTTTTTACTCCCCCTTTAAGCATACCTGCCCCACCTTTTACAGTGGGGCGCGTTGCTTATAAAATAATAATTATGCAGGTTTTTTTTCAATTCCCGCAACTGCTGCGTCTAAAAGATCGTAAATATTTTGAGCAGTGGGGTTTTCGCCGATTAAAGCGATAAGGCCGTCGCCTAAACCTTGCATTGGCGTCCATAAGGTAGAAGGAACGTTCTTTTGAGTTTTACTGTAAGCGAGCTGTTGGGTAATTGCAATAGCGCACATATCAGCTTGTACTCTTTGTTCCTGCTTTGCTTCGAGGTTGGTAGGAACGAATCCTCTTAAATCGAAGTGCTTAAGTTGGCTTTCTTTATTGGTGTAATATTGAGCGTATTTTAACGCTTCAGCCATATTTTTAGAGTGTTTTGAAACGCCTAAAAGTTTGTATCCTGCAAACGAAACGAGTTGAACTTGTTTTTCGTCTGCTTGACCTCTGTTGAGAGTATAGGTGGGAAGTTTTGCAACTGCAAAGTTATCGCCAAGATACTGTTCAAAGGTCTTTTTGTTCCAAATACCAGAAACTGCTGCAACTACAGAACCGTCTTGGAAGCCTGCAGCCGATTTAGAATCGTCGGTATCAGGTTTAACTCTGGGGTCAGAAATAACTTCGTATAAAGCCTCGGCAACGTCTTTACCCTTTTCGTTGTTGAAGTCACAGGTAATAGAGGTTTCGCCAAAAGATTCGTCTAATTCAACCTCGTAGCCTAATCCTTCACCAAAGAAGAATGAAGAGCTGTACCAACCGTCGTTAAGGGGCATAGCGAACTGTTTGCCGTTTGCGCCGTTTGCGTCGGGAGCAGTACATTTAGCTAAAATTCCGTCTAACGTTTTAACGTCGTCTGCATTGAATACCGATTTGTTGTAGTATAAGAAGTAGGTGTTATCGGTATAAGGCATAGCGTAGGTTTGGTCTTCGCCGTTTACCGTTACGGTAGCAGAATCTACAGCGTCTGCAGAGTTATTTTGCTTAACGTATTCAAGATAGCTTCCGCCTAAACGTGCTAAAGCGCCGCCGCTGATAAGTCTGTTAATCTGATCGCTTGCAAAAGAGAATACGTCGGGAGCGTTTTCAACGTCGTTTAAAATTTTGGTAGCAGCATCGTTTTCGCCTTGAATACCGTATAAGAACTTATAGTTTTTATCGGGGTTAGCAGCCTTGTATGATTCAGCAACTGCTTTAGCGAATTCGTGGTCTGCCTCGGGGCACCAAACGGTAAGAACGATTTGCTCTTTATTGTTATTATTATTGCCGGTGTTGTTTTCGTTGTTGCAGGCAAAAGCTGAAAATGCTACGCCTAAAGCTAAAGCAACGCCTAAAATTTTGTTAATTTTTTTCATAATAATTCTCCTGTTTTATAAGTATGCGCGAGCGGAAAATGTTTTCCGCTCGCTTATAGATAATAATCAGGTTGATTATGCTTTAACGATGGTAACTTCGCCGGTAGCAATATCTAAAGTAACGGTGTAAGTACCTGCAGTAACGTAGAAGTTATCTCCGTCAGGTTGGCCGTACCAATTTAAAATAGAAGTAGCGCTGCCGTAAACAACTTTAATAGCGCATTGAGCTGCGTTGCCTTCTGCATCGGTTTTGCCCTGCTGAGCCATCCAGTTGTAATCGGTGGTGTTAGAAACGTCTACAAAAGTGAAAGTAACGGTAGCTTTGCCGTTAGCAACGGTCATTTTGGGGGTGGTTCCTTCTTTAACTGCGTAGTTAACGGGAGCGCCTTCAGCGTCAAAGAAAGTACCAACGATGTAGTAATCAAGAGCTTCGTAAGTAATAGCATTGGTTTCTACAACGTATTTGAACGCATAAGTACCAGCGGTTAAGAAGAAGTTTTGTCCCTCGTTGTTGGGATCGCCAAACCAAGTGCCGCTTACAGTGTTAAAGAGCTTTAATGCTGCGCATTTAACGCCGAGTTTGTTAGCAGCATTAGTTTCGGTCCAATCAGCATACATATCTTCGGTAATGGTGATAGTGCCGGTCCAGAAGGTTTTATCTTCAGATGCTTTAAGTTTGAATTCATCAGCAACTCCATCGGTAGCCCATTCGGTCATAGTGCCGGTGAAGATCATAGCGTGAGTAACTTCTTGAGCTTGTAATTTTTCAACTAACTTCCAAGTAATGGTGTTGTAAGCCATTGCAGCGGGATAAGTAGTAAGAGTGATTTCGTATTTACCGTCTTGTCCGTCAGCAAGGATTGCGTTCCAGCTTTCAGGAGTGTTGTTATATTCGTCGCCACCGATGAATACTACTTCGCCAGCTTCGTTTTTAACTTCAACGTATTTTTTGTCTTCAGCAGTTACTTCGATATCGTTGTTGGGGTTAACGCCTGCTGCATATTCCCAACCGGGCATATAACCGATACCCATTTGGCCAGCCCAACCGCCACCGTAGCAAATTTGGAATCTATCGCCTGCATACATATCGATAACGATGGTGTATACGTTAGCATTGGTAACTTCGGCGTTCTTGGTCATAGAAAGGTTTGCTTCTGCAGCAACGTGATCCCAGTTAGCAGCCTTCATATCGCCTGCACCGGTACCGATTAGGTAATAGTTGGTAGTATCTTCTTGGAATTCATCTTTACGGAAAGATGCGAAAATATCGGTATCTTCGTTGAGTTCAGCCTCAAAATCAAATGCTTGAGCTAAAGAAAGTTCAGCAAACCAACCCATAAAGGTGTAACCTTCTTTTTCAGGGGTCCAAGCGGTTGCTTTAGAACCTTTTTCTAAAGTTTCAGACTTGAGTTCAGAAGAACCGTCATACCAAGTTACGGTAATTTGGTTTTCGTTAGGAGTGTTGCCGCCGTTATCGCTGGTTCCTATTTGGTTGCAGCCAACGAAAGCAAGGGTCATTACAACAGCTAATACTGCAGCAATAAGTGTTTTGAGTTTCATTGTTTTTCCTCCAAAAAAATTTTTTATTAATGCGGCTTTGCCGCTTTTAACTTAATTGATAGTGTTTACGGCTGTTTGCAAAAACAGCCAAAAAGGAATATTCCTTTTTTTTCACAAAAATATTTTTTTGTTTTTTTGCATAAAAATTATACCACTTTTATGCGTTTTGTCAATACCTTTTTTAAAATTTATTTTAAAAACGTATCATTAAGCACGTTTGTATACGTAACAACTAATCTTTTCAATGGTTTGACTGCCGCTTAATCCGGTTGCAATTGCCGTAGCTCCCGCAGTTTGACCGTTAACGTATAAATCCCAAGTTCCTTGAGGTAAATTTACGTTTACGTTAGATAAGCCTGCATTGTAAACTATAAACAGCTTTTCGCCGGTATTATAGGGATTGGTCATGGTAAGCGCAAGTAAAGCTCCGCTAGACTGACTGTCTGCAGCGCAAACCATCGTACCGCGATCTGAAGCAACTGTCAATCTTAACAATTCACTGCTCTTACGGAATTGAATAAGACCTTTATAGTATTGCATCATCTGCCATTGACTGCTATCTTCTGTGAAGTTCCATCTTAAGTTGTTAACTTCATCGCTCGAATTATAACTGTTTTCGTTATAGCTTCCGTCTGCATTCTTCTTTTGGCGGAGCATTTCTTCCCCTGCCTGCATAAACGGAATACCGAGTGAGGTTTGAACGATTGCAGCAGAAAGAGCGTTGCGTTTTAATCTTAACTCTAAAGTTGAATCGTTTTCGCCATAGTACCAGCAAATTTTATCCCATAAAGCGAGGTTATCGTGCGCTGAAGCGTAGTTGATTACGTTAGTGGGATTATAGGTGTACCAACCGTTGGGGTTAGCAGCAAAGCCTTGTACGCCGCCGTTTACGCCAAATTTTATTCTTTGAACAACGCCCGTTTGAGCGCCGGTAGCAAAGCCGGTATCGTTGCCGTTTGTAGAACCTTTAATAGCATCGCGAATTACGTCGTTAAACATTGCAACGCCGTTAGTTTTGGTATCGGCATTAACCTTTTTAATGTTTGCAAGATTACTTTGAGTGGTTAAAGGAGTGCTACCGCCCGTCCAACCTTCGCCGTAAAGTAAAGCCTTGGGGTTAATAGCGTGAACAGTCTTTTCGATTTGCTTCATCGTTTCGATATCGTGAAGCCCCATAAGGTCGAATCTAAAACCGTCTACGTTGTATTCGGTCATCCAATGAACGAGTGAATCGATCATGTATTTTCTGAACATTTCGCGATCTGAAGCAGTTTCGTTACCGCAACCGGAGCCGTTTGAAGGAGTTCCGTTTGAATTGTAGCGGTAGTAATAATAAGGAACTACCCTATTTAAGTTAGAATCGATTGAATAAGTGTGGTTATATACTACGTCCATAACGACTGAAATACCGTTGTTATGAAGTGCTTGAACCATTTGTTTAAATTCGTTTACTCTTACTTCTCCGTTATAAGGATCGGTTGAATAGCTACCCTCGGGTACGTTATAGTTCTTAGGATCGTAACCCCAGTTAAATGCAGAATCGGGATTTGCTTCATCTACCGTTGCATAGTCGTAAGAGGGAAGAAGGTGAACGTGAGTGATTCCCAATTCCTTTAAATAGTCCACGCCAACGGGAAGGCCCGCGCTGTTTTTAAGACCGGTTTCGGTAAACGCAAGGAATTTACCCTTGTAGTTAGAAGCTTCGTTCATATTTGAGAAGTCGCGAACGTGTACCTCCCAAATAACCGCGTCGGTATAATTGGTAATTTGAGGATTATCGTAAACCTCGTTAGTCCAATTTTCGGGGTCGGTGCTGTCGAGATCTAAAATCATACCTCTGTTACCGTTAACGCCTGCGCTTACTGCGTAAGGATCTACAGCCTCTTGATCGCCCATAGAGGTTACAACGTTATAGGTGTAATACTTGCCAGAAAGATTTTCGTTTGCTTGGTAATACCAAACGCCCTTTTCTTGTTTTTCTAACAAAATATTGTCGTAAGCGCTTCCGCCGTTGCCCTCGTTAAATAAATTTAACGTTACCTTTGAAGCGGTGGGGGCCCATAAACGGAAGGTAGTTTTTCCATCTGCAAGCTCTACGCCGAGCTTTCCGTCGTAAAGATAGTTTTCTTTAAATTCAGCGCTTGCAAAATAGGTATTGGGAACTACCGAAACGCCGTCTAAATCGCCTATAGTAAGAGTGTATGCGTTTGCAAGATCTAACGCAGTTTTTGTAGTTATAACGCCGTTAGATGAGCTAACGCCCATAGAGCTTACCTTTTCAAGCTCAACTAAATTTCCGTTTGAATCGGTTAATCTGTAATCGGCAAGAGATCTGAATACCATTGCAGAGCTTAAAACGAATTTGACGTGATTAGCGTCTTGCATATCTGCAAGTGAAATGTACTTTATTTCTTTAAGCGTTTTTCCGCCGTCTGTACTGGTGTAAGACTTTGCGTCGCCAGCCTTGGTGTAAATCACCGTTTCAGCCTCCTTAAGTGCAACCGATCTGTCTGCGTCGGTAGCGTCTTTAGTTGCGTTTCCCCAAGACTCTCCGCCTGGATCGCTACAGCCCGTTCTGATAATAAAACCTACCTCGTTAATCGTGTTGGGCACGTTTAAAATCACTTTAGCGCCGTATGCGCATTCGTGAAGCTCATACCCTCTGCCGTTTGCTTCGGCGTGCCACATCCAAATATCGCAGTTTTCGTAACCGGCTTCCCTATAAAAATAAATGGTAAGCTGTTTTTCGTTTTCGCCGCGTTCTAGGGTGTACTCATCGTCGGGTGTTTGAGAACTGTTGCCCGTTGAACCGTTTGAAGAAGTTTGACTGTTTTCGCCCGTGCCGCTGTTTTGATTGCCGTTATTCGTGGTACAAGCCGAAAAGGCCATCACAAGCGCCATAAGCAAGGTTAAAACGAGTTTTAATTTGTTTCCCTTTTTCATTAATTTTGCCTCCTTATATTTTTTTACGCTCGCAGCAAACGCCGCGTTGTTACCCTTATATTTTCCAAATTTGTTCTGCGTATTGCTTTACCGAACGGTCTGAAGAGAATTTACCCGCGCTAGCCATATTAATTAGGCTCTTGGTTACAAATTGCTCGCTACCGTAATCCTTTATAAGCTGCAGTTTGGTTTGAATATAACTTTCAAAATCTTGTAAAACGAGATAATAATCTGCTCTGTCGCCCTTTAACAAACTATCGTAAACAGCTTGTAAAACACCGCTACCATTATCATCAAAACGGCCGTCTATAAGCGCGTTAACGGCACTTTCAAGCTCTTTGCTCTTCTTTAAAACAAGCGCGGGATCATAATCCTTTTTAATCTCGGCAACCTCTTCAACGGTAGCGCCAAAGATGTAGTTGTTTTCTCTGCCGGCCTCTTCGCAAATTTCTACGTTAGCGCCGTCCATCGTGCCTAAAGTTACCGTGCCGTTAAGCATAAACTTCATATTACCCGTGCCGCTCGCTTCCATACCCGCCATCGAAATTTGTTCTGAAATATCGCTTGCGCAAACGAGCTTTTCGGCGTATGAAACGTTGTAGTTTTGAACGAAAACGACCTTCATTTTATCGGCAACGTCTTTATCTGCGTTAACAGTTTTTGCAATTTCGTTAATAAATTTAATTATCGCTTTAGCCATATAGTATCCGGGTGCTGATTTAGCCCCGAAAATAAAGGCGGTAGGTTTAAAGTTGGGCAATTCGCCCGCTTTTAAGCGTTCGTAAATATATAAAATAGACAGTGCGTTTAAAAGCTGACGCTTATATTCGTGCATTCTCTTTATTTGAACGTCGAATATAAAATCGGGCGAAAGCTCAATACCCTCTTTTTCTTTAATATAGTCAACCAGCTTTTGTTTATTTTCGCGCTTAATCTGCTTAAACGCACTTCTGAACTCGCCGTCGTTAACGTATTCTTTAATTTTTTCAATTTGAGTAAGATCGGTTTGCCACCCGCTTCCTATTCTTGCAGTGATTTGCTCTGCCATCTTTGGGTTATTGAGCAAAAACCATCTGCGCGGAGTTATGCCGTTGGTTACGTTTATAAACTTTTCGGGGTAAATTTCGTACCAATCCTTAAAAGTTTGAGCCTTTAAGATATCGGTATGAATGCGAGCAACCCCGTTTACCATACCGCAAGCGTAAATGGCAAGGTTAGCCATATGAATTACGTCGTTTTTAACTATAAAATATTTTTCGCTGTCACCCAATTTTTGCTCTTCAAGATGAGCTTGAATTTTTTCTGCTATCTCCCAAATTTCGGGAAGAATTTTTCGAACCATCTTGCCCTGCCATTTTTCAAGAGCTTCGCCCATAATGGTATGGTTGGTAAAACTAAAGGTGCGTTTAACCGTTTGCATGCACTCTTCAAAGGGTACGCCGCTATCTTCAAGCAATCTAACAAGCTCACAAATTGCAAACACCGGATGAGTATCGTTTAGTTGAAAAACTATGCTTTTATCAACCTCGGCGGGCACTTTTGACTTTTCAAGGTGCTTTTTCATAACGTCTTGCAAGGTTGCCGAAACCATAAAATACTGCTGGCGCAATCTTAAAAGCTTGCCATCTTCGGTGTTATCGTTAGGATATAAAACGTCGGTTATTTGAGTGGCTTCAAAATTGCTCTTTGCAATCTTTTCGCCTTCCATATTGTCAAAGCACTTAAAGTCAAAGCAATTAACAGCCTCGCTTTGCCATAAACGCAAATTGTTGATTACGCCGTTTTTAAAACCTATAACGGGCATATCGTAGGGAACGGCCTTTACCGTTAAGTCGGCAAATTTTACCGTTACGCTATCTTCTTCGCACCTAACGCTCCAAGGATCTCCCCACTTTTGCCAATCGTCGCCCTCTTCATGCTGAAATCCATCGTTAAAGCTTTGCTTAAACAAGCCGTAACGGTAACGCAAGCCGTAGCCGTCGAGAGGAATATCGCAGGTTGCTCCGCTTTCGAGATAGCACGCAGCAAGCCTGCCAAGGCCGCCGTTGCCAAGTGCCTCGTCTTCAATCTCTTCAAACATATTTATATCTATACCGCGAGACTCAAGAGCCTGTTTAACGTCGTTTAAAATGCCCAGATTTAAGAGATTGGAATAAATAGAGCGCCCAATTAAAAACTCTGCCGAAATATAACCGCAACGCTTTTTATCTTGACTTAAAGTTTTTTTCCAATCCCCCTTTAAGCTTGCCATAACAGCTCTTGATAAAGCGTTATAAAGCTGCTTTAAGTTGGCGTTATTTGAGTCTTTTGCATAGTTACAGCTTAAAATACAGTCAAATGAATTTAAAAATTCTTGTTTGTCAAAGTTCATCGTTCAACTCCTTATTTAAATACTAACGGGGATTACGGTTAGTATTGATTATGAGCTTTTTTAACCACTCTAACGTTTTTTGATTAAAATGCTCTTCAAAAAATCTAAAGCTCCAATTATCTGAAGATACCGTTGAAGGAAAATTCATCCTAGAGTAATCGCCCATGCAAAGTAAATCTTGCATTGGAACTACAGCCAAAAATGCATCTGAAGCAAATAGTAACTTAATAACGGTTTTACACTTACCCTCAACGCTTCTTCCGTTGTAAGTAACACCCCATCTTCTGCACTCATCTTTTAAATCATTACTAAACGCCTTAACGTACTTACCTTCAAGCCCTTGAATATACGGGCAAAGGGGCTGATTGTCGTGAGTGCCTGTGTAGGCAACGTAATTATAACCGTAATTGGTTGGTTTATGTTCGTTTTCGGGATTGCCGTCAAATGCAAACTCAAGCACCTTCATGCCCGGATATCCCGTTTTTTTCATCATTTCAATAACGCCGTCGTCTATAACGCCAAGATCTTCGGCAACTATATTGCACCCCTCTCTTCCGATAAAGAGGTCTGCGCTAGGCCCTTTCATCCATTCGCCTACTTTTGCGCTGTCACTATCGCTGGGAATAGCATAAAATCGGTCGAACCCGCGAAAATGGTCTATTCTAACTATATCGAACAGCTCAAGCGAATAGTCAATTCTATCATGCCACCACTTGTAGCCGTTTTTCTTCATTTTTTCCCAATTGTAAACGGGATTGCCCCAAAGCTGGCCGTCGTCTGAGAAGGCATCGGGAGGAACGCCCGCAACGAGCGCGGGATTTCCGTTTTTATCTAGCAAGAAAAGCTCTTTTCCGTACTTCCACATCTCAACACTATCGTAAGCTACGTATATTGGCATATCGCCCATAATTTCTATAGATTTAGAACGTGCGTAATCTTTAAGCGCCTTCCATTGCTTTAAAAATATAAACTGCGTAAAAATCCAAAAATGAATTTGTTCAACGTTATTTTTTACAAAATGGTCAATTTTTTCTTGATCGTATACCGAAAATTCTTGCCATTCGGACCACGCCTTATGAGAAAACTTACACTTTATCGCCATAAAAACTGCAAAATCAAGGTACTTTTTA
>JAFTIY010000093.1 GCA_017456665.1 Clostridia bacterium
ATATCCCGATTGTTGCATAATTTGCAAGAACTTGTAAGAGATCAGCATTAAAAATACTGCATTAACTAAACTTATTGCCAAATGGAAAATTAAATATTGAGTTGTAAAAAGATCGGATAACCGTTCTGCACTTGTAAAATACGGCATTATAGTAAAAACTCCTTTACTACGCTGTTAAATAGAGTTGGTTTTTGTAAATAACAAAAATGATTGCACCCTTCCATAACGAAAAGTTTACAGTTTTTCATTCGCGATTGCAACCTCCTCCCCATGTAAATGGGAGTTTGGTCATCATCACTTCCGTAAATTGCCATCGTAGGACATTCTATTTTATTTAAAAGCCCGTCAAGATGCTCGCTGGTAACGAGCTTAAAGCTCTCTTTCATTACGTCGCCGAGCATATTATAGTCGCTTGAAAAGAATATTTTTTCAAGCTGTTCTTTTTTAAAAAGTGGGCGTATAAGTCGATAAACACACCTTTTTGCACTCTTTTTAAAAGAGTAACGAGGTTTTAATCCCGCGCCTCCGCAAATAACCATTTTATCAATTATATCGTTTAAAGAAGCACATTTTAAAACTACCCTAGCTCCAAACGAATGCGCAATAACGTTTACTTTGCTGCTAAACATATTGGCAACTTTTAAAAATTCGCTTACGTAATCGTCAAGATTATAAGGATACGTCATACAAGAATTTTGACCAAATCCGCACATATCGTACGCGCAAACTTTAAAATATTTAGAAAAATAACTAATCTGTGAGGCAAACGACTCCTTATTCATCATAAAGCCGTGAAGCAATATTAAAGGAGTTCCTTTACCTTCTAAAATTAACGGAATGTTTTCAGTCAATACACAATACCTTTAACATAACTATCGCATCTTCTGAATTTTCGTAATAATTTTTTCTAATTCCCACAGGCTTAAATCCAAGTTTTAAATAAAGGGCCTTTGCACTTTCGTTAGAAACTCTAACCTCGAGAAATATTTGTGTGATTTTTTTTAATAAAAGTGCCCCAATAAGTTCATTAACAAGCTTTTCGCCTATTTTGTTGCGCCTATATTCTGGCTGTACTGCAACTAAGGCTATATCGGCACTATCGTAAGCAAAAATAGCTCCCGCATATCCAATCACCTCGCCGCAGTCTTCTGCCACTACGCCGTAAAAGTTATCAAGAGAATGCGTTTCGCGCACGCTATCGTAAGACCAAGGATCTGAAAAACATATCTTTTCTAAAAAAGCTATTTTTTCATTGTCGGCATCTTGCCATTTGCGGTATATCACAACTGCTCCTCCGCTTGACTGCGCTTTACGTAAAGTGGAAGCAACTGATTAGCGCAAATTAACTTGTTTAAGTTTTTTTCAATTGCGCGTTCTAATCCGTTTAACTGATCGGCCAAAACACAATTATGCCAGGCTATAGCTTCATTAACAACTATTTCGCCAAATTCTTCAGTTTTATTTACAATTTGATCTTCAGTTAAAAAGCAAGGCTGTAAAACTAAATTTTTATCATTATAAGCCGCACAATAATAATTTCCGTGATTAGCATTTATTATGCATAAGCTTTTGCTTGGCGCATTATCAGCATATGCTAAAAGATCAAACGAGGTGAGTGAAAGCACCGGCTTATTACACGCAAAGCATAATGCTTTTACGGTTGATATGCCTATTCTAATTCCCGTAAAAGAGCCGGGCCCGGTTACGCAGGCAATAAAGTCTAAATCATTTAAATTAACGCTTAAATCTTGCAAAACTTCTTCTATGTATGGCATTAAAGTAAGCGAATGTTTTGTATTGCACCCTTTTAGGTAGCGCGTTTGCTTTTTATCGCCTACCTTTAAAAGCACTGTTAAATCGCCGCTTGTATCTATTGCTAAGTAATTCAAAACTCTATACTCCTTCGTTTTTCGTCAAGTTTGGTTATCGTTACGTCTTTAGTTGAATTAGGTAAAACGTCGGCTATATTCTCACTCCATTCTATCACGCAAATGCCCTCTTGATAAAAATAATCCGTAAGGCCTAAAGCCTCAGCGTCCTCACCGCTTGTAAGCCTATAGCAGTCGTAATGATAAAGTTTGCCGTCGTAATCGTTCATATATGCGTAAGTAGGGCTGGTAATTAAATCGGTTATTCCAAGTGCTTTTGCTATGCCTTTAACAAAAACAGTTTTACCTGCGCCCATTTCGCCGTGAAGAAGCACTACGTCGCCCTTTTTGAGAGTAGCCGTAAACTGTTCAGCTAATTTTTGCGTTTGTTTTTCACTGTTAGAAATGTAAATCATAATTAAAATTTTTTAAGTAAGGTCGATACCCTTTTATAAACGAAAAAGGTAACGAGTGAAGCTATTAAACAGCGCAATAGGTTAAAGGGAATAACTGAAAGCGGTATATAACACGCATAAAAATTTTGAGCGGTTATAAAAGGTATAACCGAAGAGCACATCTCCGCAAGCGCTTCTATCGAAACGTGCATTACGTTTAAATAAAAAGGAATAATTATTAGCCAATTTGAAACTACTGCCGTTGCAACAGAGCAAAGAGAACCGATCAACATACCTATTACGGCGCTTTTTCTGGTTCTTCCGTTTTTATATAAAAAGGAGGCAGGTAATACAAATGCACTACCCGTAATAAGATCGGCTAGCTCTCCAACGCACATAGTTGAGCTAAAAGGAAGCTTGATAAGTATTTTTACCAATATTACTAAAAAACCGCCGAGAGGCCCCATTGAAAAGCCACAAATTAAGGCAGGTAAATCAGATAAATGTATCTCTAAAAAAGAGGGAAAAAATGGTAACGGGAAATTAAGAAAATACAGTATTACCGCTAACGCGGAAAAAATACCTAGCTTTGCAATTCTTCTAGCCGTAAAATAACGTTCAGCCATAAAATATACCTTTGTGCATTTTTTTATACAAATGCAATAATTATATAATTATGAATTATATAAAAATTAAGGTTATTTGTCAATTGTTTGTAGGCCATCTTTCATTTATACCGCCCAAGCGCGCGTATGAATTAAATATTACTCCATAAACAAACCCTTGCATTAATAAATACAAATACAAGGTAAAAACTACCGCACGCGCTAAATACGCACTACTACTGGCAGAGGCAGAAAAATTTAAATAGAGCGAAAAAAATAAGCCTACGCATTCCCATAACACAAACGTTAATAACCACCCCTTAATCAATTGCTTACTGCGTAAAAATGATGGGGCTGCAAACCTATGAAGTAAAAAACAAAGAACTAAATTAACTACCATTTGTGTTGCCACGTTAAAAAGCGAGGTTAAAAAAATTGGTAGCTTTAATAGTTCGTAAAAGTTTTTACCAATAAAATTAATCAACAGTACGCATAACAAACAAAACATTACAATAAGCATATACGCAAAAGATTTTATGCGTTTTTTAAACCCCATTTTTATTTCACTCTTATAAATATTTTCGCCAGCCGAAGTGAGATGAAAATAAAAATGTGTAGATGAATAAATACTCAAAATAATAAGCCAAACGGTAGCTTTTTTTACGGCAACTGCATCCGTAATTGCAATAGAAAGTGAACCAAATATTCCATTAAATAACCCATTTAATAATCTTTGATCGATGCCTAACTTATAAGATAAAAATACCAACAAAAAACTAAAAGGCACAAGCGATACGAATAAAAAATACGCCAATGCCCCTGATAAAATACCCACTCTATTAAGTTTTGCAAATCTATAAAAATCTAAAAATAATTTAATTGTTTTATTCATTTTTATTATAAAAAGCGGGCTATAGATCGATTATCGCTATATATATATTTTATTAACCAATAATTTTAAGCTGTTTTACCGACTTTGCCTGTGCGTTAATTTTAATCGTAAATCCTTTTTCAGATACCTCAATTTGAGTTTTTATTTCGCCAAAAAGTGAAAAGTAGTCACTTAACGTTTGGGCTATTTCGCTACTTATTATTCCCTCTAAATCACTCGAAACACACATTCTGTCGCTTTTAATTACTGAGCATGCGCGTTTTAATTGTTCCGAAACAATTTTTTGCTTCATAATTTACGTTTTAAACTCCTTTTAATACTACCCCAAAATCCTGTATATTTATTCGTTGGATCAGTATATTTTATTCGGCCACTTACTATACTTTTTGCCAATTTATAAAATGCGTTACCGCACGGAATACTACTATCTATATAACAGTTTTTCGAAATCAATATACTATCATCCTGCGGAATAACTCCAATAACTTTCGTTTTTAAAAGCTCTTCAATTTCGTTTATGGTTAAAACCTCCCTTGTGATCATCAAATCGCCACGGGCCATATTTACCACTATACCTATTTTTTTCATATTATAACTTCTTAAAACAGAAAGCACTTTATCGGCATCGCGGATTGAAGAGAGAGCCGGAGTTATTACTACGATTGCGCTGTTCGACGCGCTAACTGCTCGATGAAACCCAGTATCTAACCCAGCCGGACAATCAAAAAGCACGTAATCGAAATTATTTTTTAGCCCTTCAAACAGCTGTTTTATATTTTGTCCTGAAATACTCTTTCCAACCGTTCTCACGGATGAAATTAAATATAAGTTTTTTACGTTAGGACATGCGGTGAGCGCTTGATTTGCCCTACACCTTCCCTCAAGCGCATCTGAAAGATCGTAAACCACCTTCTTTTCAGCGCCCATAACTATATCGAGATTGTTTAGCCCAAAATCCAAATCGCAAACAACAGTTTTTTTACCGCGTTCTGCGAGTTTTGCACCTAAAAATGCTGCTACGGTAGTTTTACCAACCCCGCCCTTTCCGGAAGTAATTACAATTAGTTCAGCCATAATTCATCCTCTGTCTTTTCTTATATATACTATATATTATATTGGCAAAAATAAATTGTAATTTTTAGTAGCAATTTGACCTTTTTTGCCGACTACTCACCCTCCTCGCTATTTTCAGTGCCACATTCACAGTTTATAGTAATAACGTTTGTTCTTACAAGTATAGCGTCTTCTCCAATCTTTTCTATTTGACATGGTTTAATTATGCTGTCTTCGTTACAAAATAAATTAATCTTTGACGGCGACACCAAATAACTGACTATTGAATTTTTATTTACGTTTAACGTTACGTCTGTAATTTTGCCTAGTTTTTTTCCGTTACTTAAATTAATAACCGTTTTCTTTTTTAGTTCAGTTAAAGTATATTCCATAAATCTCCTATAATAATTTTGAGATTATTATATATATGCAAGCCACTAAAATTAAATTACTACACAGTCTACAAATAATAGTTTAAGTTAATTATTTATTAATAAAAAATATAAAAAGTGGCGTTAATCAACCTATAGCGCCACTTTTATTGTTTTAGGTATATGACAATTTTGATTTAATAAACGATAATGCCAGTTTTTCTAATCTGCTAACCTGAGCCTGCGAAAGGCCGATTTCGGTTGATATTTCGGTTTGAGTTTTACCCTCGTAATAACGCATGATAATAATTTTTTTCTCGCGCTCGTTAAGCTTTTCGAGAGCGCAGTCTAAAGCAACCTTTTCGGTCCAATGCGAGTCGGTGTTATTTTCATCTTTAATTTGATCTAGGAGCTCTATCGTATCGCCCGCCTTATTATATACGGGATCGTACAACGACATGGGATCTGAAATAGCATCAAGAGCATACACCACCTCTTTTTCTTCTACTGACATTTTCTTCGCAATTTGCTCCATAGTTGCAAGCTCGTTGTTTTTTTCAAGCTCGGTACGAATTGTTAGAGCTTGATAAGCTCTATCACGAATGCTTCGCGAAATACGCAAACTGTTAGTTGTTCTTAGCACCCTTTTAATTTCGCCGATAATCATTGGTACTGCATAAGTAGAAAAACAAACGCCAACTGAAATATCGAAGTTGTGTACCGCCTTTATTAGTCCAACACAACCGGCCTGAAACATATCGTCAGCACTAACCTTCCCACTTTGAAATCTTTTTATTATCGATAAAACCAATTTTAAATTTCCCATAATAAATTTTTCTTTTGCTTTTTCGTTTCCCTGCTTAATTTGTAGCATAAGTTCTTCTTGCGTTTTCTTGTTTAAGCTTATAAGCGTATTGGTATCTATTCCTGAAATTTGAACTTTTTTTACCATAAAAAGTTTTGCGCATTACTAACGCGCCCTCCTATGTATAATACCTAAATATAGTTTTAACAAACAAAAAATTATTATTCACATAAAATAAAAAAAGTAGGGATAATCGCATTATAGCCCCACTTTTTTATTTTTTACATCATTTTATTTATTGCTTTGCGCAACTTTTTTACAATCTTTTTTTCAAGCCGCGATATGTATGATTGCGAAATCCCAAGCATATCGGCTACTTGTTTTTGAGTCATTTCTTCCATTCCGTAAAGGCCAAATCTAAGAGCCATAATTTGTTTTTCTCTCGAAGGCAAACTTTCTAGAGCTGTAAATAAAAGCTCTTGATCAACCGAGCTTTCGATTGAAGTAAACACACAATCGCTATCCGTTCCAAGCACGTCGCACAAAAGAAGTTCATTACCTTCAAAATCTACGTTCAACGGCTCGTCTAAGCTTACTTCTCCACGTATACGCACTATTTTTCTCAAATGCATAAGTATTTCATTTTCAATACACCGAGAGGCGTACGTAGCAAGCTTTATCTTTTTTTCGGCGTTAAATGTATTTACTGCCTTTATAAGCCCGATAGTTCCAACAGAAATGAGATCGTCAAGTTCCACCCCTGTATTATCAAATTTGCGTGCAATATAAACCACGAGGCGTAAGTTATGCTCGATTAGTTGTTTTCTTACACTCTCCTCGCCGTTGAGGAGCGCGTTGATTTTTTCTTCCTCCTCTTCCCTTGTAAACGGTTGGGGTAAGCTTTCGCCTGCACCCATATAGTGAAGGTATCCCACACCACGTTTTGAAAAAATCCTCTTGAAAAAGACGACAATAAATTTAAAAAATCTCTTCATAGAACTACCCATCCAAACAATAATCTGCGCTTAAAATAACGTCGTACTCTTCACTCGTATATCCACCGCTGTTTGCGATTGCTATGAGCGGTCTGTTTATTATATTCACTTTTTTGTCGGAATATATCTTTATTTGATCTATTTTATAAATTAAAAGACTACTTATTCCGCTAACAGTGTAAAAACTTAACTCTCCACAAAAGCTCCCCTGTAAAAAACCACCTAAAAGCATTTTTTTTGCCAACCTTTTACCTGCTACGCATACCGGTTGATTTCCTTTATAAACGAGATGATTTCCGCTATCAATAAGTCCGTCAACCTCAATAACCTCACCGCAATAAAAAAGTTTACACTTAACCACGAACGCATGGACTATGCGCTTTTTAAAAAGCTTAAAATAAACTTTTTTCAAAAGGAAGTAAATTACGAACGCGCAAACCAGCAAAAAACCTAACGGCAATAAAGATGATGAAGTTCCGTACAAAAAGGAATACTCAAGCCCAAAAAGGTAAAATATCGCGTATATTGCGCCACCGAATAAAAAAGTGCAAAGCACAAACAAATTTACCGTTAATAAATAACTTTTAAAGCTCTTATATTTTCCGGCCACGGCAACTAAAATCAATGCAAGTACTATTTTTAGCAAAAGTAAAATAAGTTGATGACACTTAAAAAATGGAAATACTACGGCAACAGCAGTTCCCAATAACGCAGACAAAAATTTACTTACGCCACTACTTTTTACATCTTTATTTATAAGCGCGATTTTTAGAATTAAAAAATTAAAAACCAAATTATCTATCACGACGTATTCAACGTAAATTTGCATAAGCAAATTATATCATATAAAAATAATTATTTTATATGATTTTTTGTATATAAAAAAGGCATTTTGTCGCTTTTTTAAAACGACAAAATACCCTATTAATCGACCTATAGCCTCACTTATTAGTTTAGAAATTAAGAAGTGAAAGATATTTATTTTTATCTACAGCAGACAAGAAAAGGTATAATCTAGGACCTGTATCTTGCCCAAAAAGCACGTTATAGAACACCTTAAAGAAACGCATCTGAAGAGCCATGTTTTCTTTTTTGGTTAGTTCGGGATTGTTGATAATAGAATATAAAAACTGCTGAACTTCTTTTTCTTCAACGTTTTCAGCAACGCTTAAGTAATCGTAAAGCTTCTTAATTGCAGCCTTTTCATCATCGGCTAAGTTAGCGTAATATTCCTCGTTTTTGCTCTCTAAAAGCTTAAATAGCTTTGAGGGCTGGTGATTGCATATCCAATTTTTAACACGGAGCAATCTAGCTTCATCACTCTTTTCAAAGCGAATACCTATTTTATTAAGCATTTCGCCAACAGCTTGCGCGTTAAAATCTACGATAGTTGCAACCGAAGCTAAAACGCCGAAAGGAACTTTTGAATAAGATTGCTTTCCGCTTACCATACAATAATCAAAAACTGCAGTATTGTATTCATCGGTTTCGCCCTTTTTATATGCCTCTAAATTTTTATCAAACTCACTGTAGTGGCGAATAATAGTATCGTCAAAGTTAAACGCAAATCCTGCTTCAGGTGCGTATTTTGCAAACAACCATCTTACCATGTCTGGCTCGTAAACCTTTAAAACTTCAGCCGGAGTAATGTTATTACCCGTTGAAGAGTGCATGTCGCCAAGACCAGCAATCGAAAGCCAACCATAACCTTGGAACAAAGGAGGAGTTACGCCCAATACGTTGGTAGCTATATCACTTGCAACGACGTAACTTCCACTTGCTGCCGCGTGATCGATTCCGCCCGGTTCAAAGTCAACGCCTTCAACCCCCCAACGCATAGGCCAGTCAACCTTCCAAACCAGCTTAATATGGCCGTATTCGCGAACGTTAACAGTTTCGGTTTTACCGCAAAGCTTACAGCGATAGGTAAGCTGCTCGCCGTCGTCAGAAACGCTTAAAACCTCAGTTACGTCCTTTTTACAACCACTGCAATAAACGTTTACGGGAGCGTATTTTTCTCTTTCGTCTTCGTTTTCTTCTTGAGTTTTATACTTTAAAAGAATATCGTAAATTTGTTTTCTGTTCTTGAGAGCAAAAACAATACCTTCACCGTAACGGTTTGAAGTATATTCTTTAGCTTGATATCTGTAATCAGGATGGATATCAAGCTCTTCAAGAGACTTTTCAAACTGTTTTTCGTTATATTCAGCATAAGAAGAATAAACGCCGTAAGGATCGGGAATTTCAGCGTAAGGCATACCTAAATACTGTTCAAATCCTTCAGCAATCTTAGCTATATTTGAGGGCACTTTTCTCAATCTATCATACTCGTCCCACGAGAAAAGCAATCTTGCTTTCTTGCCCAATTTTTGTAAAGCGCGAACAACGTAATAGCTGGTTGCGATATCACGGAAGTTGCCAATATGTACAGAGCCAGATGGGCTTATACCTGCAGCACATACGTATTCTTCTTTGTTTGGGTTTCTTTCTATAATCTCTCTTGCTAATTTTTCAGCCCAATGCATAATTATTTATCCTCCGAATTTTTTTGTAAATATTTTTCTATCATCAAATCCGCAACCTGCTGCGGAGTGAGATTGGTCGTATCGATAACGCAATCGTAGTTACTCATATCCAAAATATCAACGCCGTAAAAATCTTTAAAACGAGCTCGTTCACTCTCTCTTCTCTCTTGAATTTTACGCACACCTTCTTCTATGGAAGAATAACTTTCAGTAGAGCGATTTGCGTTCATTATTCTACGTGCAGACTCAACCAAATCAACCTTTAAATAAAAGCTATAGGTTGACGGCACAAAATGAAAACCAAGCCTTGAATCAATTATGTAGTTACCAGATTTACCCTCGTACTGACGCTGATAATCGTCAAACTTTTCGTCGTATTCAGGCTTACCCTCGATAAACTTATTAAACTCAATGGTATCCATATTCATATCGGCTGCGACCTTGCGCGTTATAGTACCTAAAGTTACCCTTTCAGCATTCATAGTTTTTGCAAGTATTTCGCACACAGTTGATTTTCCGCTTCCCAAATCGCCTGTTACAGATATTTTAAATTCCTTCTTTTCTTTTGTCATCGTACAACAACTCCTTGACTTTCAGCAAAATTAATAACGCAATTAAATAATCTTTCTTTTTGAATAATTTCACTTTCCGTGAGTATACATGCAAGTTTATATACAGAATATATTCCGCTAATTAGGTTTTTCGTTTCAGAAGTTTTCAATTTAACGTCTACGGCAACCGTTATAAGTACGGCGAGGGGAATTTTGGCAAGGATACCCTTTATTTTTTCTTTTGCCTGTTCAATTGAAGAAGTTTGAGCGAATACGTCTGCTTTATCGAGTAATGAATAAATAAAATCAAACTCTTGTTCATTTTGGTTTTCTTTACTCATTGCACAATCTAACAGCAATGCCTGAACGTAGGTATGAAGATCGCTTTCAACCTCTACAAACGTATGACCGAAAGAGCTGTTTGCAAAATATCTTTCAAACAACCCGCCAACCACACTCACGCAATCGCTAAGCACTTTCGCTCCAACCTTTAACCCCTGCTCTAAGGTTAGCGTAGGCGCTTTTATATTAACTTTTTTATCCGCATCTTCTACCTTTACTTTAACCTCTTCATCGTTAATTTGAGGCTGAAGCTTTGATTGTGCGGGCTTTAATATAGTCACCGCCTTTGCCTGCGAATCGGCCGACTCGTTTTTTAAAGCAATTTTTTCGGCAATATCTTTGTTGCCGCTGCTTGAATCACTTGCCGAGCGTTTAAGCCGTGTGCATGATTTACCGCCACCGCCTCGTTCGCCGATTAAGGTTGCCGCCTTACAGTTGCCTGGCTATAACGAATACCTTTTCCGTTTGACAAGCACCTATTCCGCTTATTACTTTACCTTTAGTAGTTCTGTTTTCAACTACAATCTTCGAGCTATCGGTATAAACGAATATCCCAAGTCTATCTAAAACGGCAAGATCGACCTTTTCGCCGCCCATTAGCCATTTTACGAATACTACGCACTCAGAATTATTATCGCCGAGCTCAACCAATTTAAAGCCCTTTCTCGCGCGGGCAAGTTTATTTATCGTTCCCAAAATTACGCGCTTAAACGTACCGAAGCTGGTAGCTACTAAAATTTCACCGTTAAAATCGTCGTCAACTTGAGCTGCGTAAATTACTTTATCTCCGCTGTAAAGGTCAATACCTTTTACGCCGCCTGCCACTCTGCCCTGTTCAGGAATACTGTCTTCAACGTATAAACACATACCCTTTTCCGTTGCGAAGAAAAGTTGTGTATTATTTCTTTCTTGTTCAACGGAAATAAGTTCGTCGCCGTCTTTAAGTTTAAACGCTTGGAAAATACCTTTCAGTAGCTTATATTCTGACCAAGATGAAAGCTTAACGTAACCCATCTTAGTAAAGAAATATAATCTGCCTTCAGGCACTTCACCCTCGTTAACGGCAAACATAGCAATCGGCCTTTCGCTACCTGCTTTTTTAAATAGCTGTTCAAATTTTACGCCGGGAGCATACGAGCCCTTTGATTCGGGCAATAGCTCAACGTCCATTTTATAGCAATTACCCATATTAGTAAACGCCAAAATGGTTTGATCGCTGCGCGCAGGGCAACTGATAAGGAACAATTCCTTTTTATTAGGCGATTTTTCGCCAAATAGTTTTTTATATGCAGGCAGTTTAAGCTTACGAATAAGTCCGTTTGCGCAAACGCCTACCACAAAGTTTTCGATAGGACGAACGTCGTCGTATTTCTCAACGGTAATCTCTTCAATCGCCCCAACTATTTGAGAACGGCGATCTTCCTTATGTTTTTTCTTAATTTCGCGCATCTCCTCTTTTACGATAGACATCTGCATTTTTTTGCTTTCTACTATCTGTTGGAGATATGCGATTTTTTCTTTAAGTTCTTTAAGCTCAAGCTTAAGATTATCCACTTCAAGCTTGGTTAAGCGCGCTAATCTTAAATCCAAAATGGCCTGCGCTTGCTTTTCGCTTAAGTTGAAGCGAACGCGTAAGTTGTGGCGAGCAGTTGCCGTATCGGGAGATTTTTTAATTATTTGAATAACCTCGTCGATATTGGTAACGGCAATAATGAGCCCTTCTAAAATATGCGCGCGCTCTTTTGCTTTATCTAAATCAAATTTAGTACGCCTTAGAACAATATTTCTTTGATACTCTATATAATATGTTAATATATCAATCAACCCGAGTTGTTGTGGCTTGCCTCCAGCAATAGCTACCATGTTTATACCGAAAGAAACCTGTAAACCCGTTGTTTTATTTAAAAAGGCTATAATCTTATCGGGATCAACGTCTTTTTTAAGCTTAATAACAGCGCGCATGCCTTTGCGGTCAGATTCATCGCAAACGTCGGCAATTCCACCCAAAATTTCTTTATTCTTTTCGGCAAGATCAGAAATCTTTTTAAGCAAAGCCGCCTTATTCGTTTGATAAGGCATTTCGGTGATTACGATATTTTTCTTGTCACCCTCTTGTTCAACGTTGATTTTTGATTGAATAATAATTTTACCCTTGCCCGTTTCGTACGCTTTTTTAAGATTTTCGCCCCCAACGATATATCCGCCCGTGGGAAAATCCGGCCCTTTGATAATTTTCATAAGGTCGTCGAGCTTCATTTTGGGATGATCTATAAGAGCGCAAGCCCCATCTATTACCTCGCAAAGATTATGTGGGGGAATATTGGTTGCTAAACCAACCGCAATACCTGACGCGCCGTTTACCAAAAGGTTTGGATATCTGCCGGGTAAAGTTGAAGGCTCTTGCAAGGTATCGTCAAAGTTAAGATCCCAATCTACGGTATCCTTATCGATGTCACGCAAAAGTTCAAGCGCAAGAGATTGCAATCTCACCTCGGTATAACGCATTGCAGCGGCGCTGTCACCGTCTACAGAGCCGAAGTTGCCGTGCCCTTGAACTAACGGAGCGCGCATGTTAAAGGGCTGTGCAAGCCTTACCATCGCGTCGTATACAGAACTATCACCGTGTGGATGGTATTTTGCCAAACAGTCACCTACTACCCTGGCGCTCTTTTTAAAATCTTTATCAGGGAGCATCCCCTGGTCGTACATAGAATACAATATCCTTCTTTGAACGGGCTTTAATCCGTCTTCAACGCGAGGAAGAGCCCTGTCCATAATAACGTATTCGGCGTACGGAATCATACAATTATGCAATACGTCTTCAAGCGAATTGGTAACTATACTATCTTTTTTTTCAACTATTTCCATTTACTGTTTTCCTTAAATTTGTAAGTGCTTTTAGGTACAAACAAAACTACTCAACGATAAACCGATTAATCTAAACCGATTTTTTCTTTAAAGCTATCGACCTTGTTGAAATTTGCATATTCTTGAATATAACGCTTACGACCTTCAAGAGCGTCGCCCATAAGGGTGGTTATCATTCTTTCTGCATTTGCAGCATCTTCAAGAGTTACTTGAAGAAGAATTCTCGTTTGAGGATTCATCGTGGTATCCCATAACTGCTCAGGATTCATTTCGCCCAAGCCCTTATAACGCTGTAACGAATACCCTCTGCCTACTTTGTCAATTTTTTCTTGAAGTTCAGCGTCGTTATACGCATACTCAATAACGTCTTTTTTATACACCTTGTAAAGAGGAGGCATACCGATATATACGTGCCCTTCTTGAATGAGCTCACGCATGTAACGGAAAAAGAACGTTAAAAGTATTGCCCTAATATGCGCGCCGTCTTGATCGGCGTCTGATAGAATAATTACTTTATGATAGTTTAAGTTTTTAACGTCGAAATCGCTGCCGATTCCCGTGCCTAACGCACTGATCATCGAACACATTTCTTCGTTTGCAAGAACCTCGTCAATTCTCTTCTTTTCTACGTTTAACGGTTTACCGCGCAAAGGAAGTATTGCTTGATGCTGCCTATCTCTTCCTTGCTTTGCGCTTCCGCCTGCAGAATCGCCCTCTACTATAAATAGCTCGTTGAGTTCTGCCTTACGCGAAGAACAAGAGGCAAGCTTACCAACCAAACGCATTACGTCTGCGCCGTTTTTTGCTCTTGCTATTTCTTTTGCCCGGCGCTCTGCCAAACGCACCTTTGCAGCCCCTTGAGCCTTTGCAATAATCGCATCAAAGCATTTGTTAAACTTCTTTTGCATGGTAAGGCGATTAAGCTCTTCAACCGTTGCATTTTCTACCGCGGGGCGCGCTTGAGGATTGCCAAGTTTCGTTTTAGTTTGACCTTCAAATTGAACGTCTTTCATTTTTATGGACAAAATAGCGGTAAGCCCCTCGCGGAAGTCCTCACCCATAAGGTTGTCCTCTTTTTCTTTTAACAGATTGCGTTCGCGTGCGTAATCGTTTAAAACTCGAGTAAGGCCCGATTTAAAGCCCGTTTCGTGCATGCCGCCTTCTGCAGTAGGAATATTGTTTACGAACGAGAAAAGATTATCTGAATAACCGTCGGTATGCTGAATTGCAAATTCAATTTTTATTCCGTCTCTCTCGCAAGAAACGTATAAAGGCTCTTTGTATAAAGCTTCTTTGCCCTCGTTGAGATAAAGAACGAAGTCTTTAATACCGCCAACGTATTCAAAATGCTTTTCAATGGGCGATTCAGGTCGCTCATCGATAAAATGAATTTTAATCCCCCTATTTAAAAAGGCGAGCTCGCGAAGCCTTTTGGTAATAGTATCGGCATTAAATTCCACAGTTTCAAAAACGGTATCATCGGGAAGAAATCTGATAAACGAGCCTCTCTTCTTGGTTTTTACGCCAATATCTTTAAGTCGTTCTTTAGGTATACCCGAAAAAACCTTGCCGCGCTTGTTTTGATAGCTTGAAAATTCCATAGCGTAGGTAGTTTTACCCGTGTAAACCTCTACCTTTAGCCATTTTGAAAGTGCGTTTGTAACCGAAGCTCCTACTCCGTGCAAACCACCTGAATAATTATAGTTTTCATTATCGAATTTACCGCCTGCATGAAGCTGTGTAAATACTACCTCAACGCCAGAAACCTTTGCCGTTGGGTGAATATCGATGGGTATGCCGCGCCCGTCGTCTTCTACGGAAGCAGACCCGTCTTTATAAAGCTTTACCGTTACGTTTGAAGCAAATCCGTTTGCAGCTTCATCGATAGCATTGTCAACGATTTCCCATAAAATGTGGTGCAACCCTTTAACTCCGGTTGAACCTATATACATACCGGGACGAAGCCTTACGGCATCTAACCCTTCAAGTATTTTAATGTCGGATGATTTGTATTCTTTGGTAGCCAAAATAGCCCCTCCAACTGTTATTATTTTACTTATTATAACATATTATTAAGTAACAATCAAAGGTTTTTAAATAAAAGACTGAAATTTCATTTAATTTTTACTTAAGTATAATAAACTTTTTACAATTTTGCCCAATTTTTTCATTTTTTGTCACTTACACGATAAAAATATGGAAAATAGAGGGACTAAAAAATAGTATTTTTACCATTTAAAGTTCGATTATTATTCCGGGAAATATATCGCTTATGCAGTTATAGGCCAATATATGCTCAATATCTTTTCCGCTTTTAAGCGATAACGAGCGCAAACTATCACCTACTTTAACCCGATATAATCTTCCGCGCGCACGCCTAATTAATAAAAGTTGATTTATGCTAGGCTGCTCAGTTAAATGGTTAAGTTTAATTATTACCGACGGCGGACAGTTAAATTTTAACGCCGTATCTACTATACTTTCACAGGTTGCTCTAACAACAAAATTTTCGCAATTGCAATTTACAAATAATAAGTTGGTCATATTACGAATATATTTAAAGAGTAAAAAAAATATTCGCAATAGGAAGTGGTATTATAAAAAAGTTAGCTAAAACAGTAGTAGTTGTAACCGTAATGTCTTGTTTAGAAAGAGCATTGGGGTTTGGATATCGAGTTTTTCTTTCGCGTAACGTTGGCTCTGAAGGCTTGGGATTATACCAAATTGCCCTCTCCGTAATCGGCGTGCTAATAACTCTTTCAGCCTCGGGCGTACCGATAACCGTTTCACGCTTGATGATTAAAGAGCGCGCAGCAAATAGGGTAAAAGCTGAAAATCAAACGGTTACAGCGGGCATTATTACTGCCCTTGCAACATGCTTGCCCATTTGTATTTTTTTCTTCGTTTGCAAAAATAGTTTAAACTACGTTTTTGCCGATAGCCGATGCAATATATTATTTTTAATAATTTTACCCGGAGTTGTTCTAACATCGGTTTACGCAGTTATACGAGGGTTTTTCTGGGGAACAAAGAGCTTTTATACCTATTCTCTTATTGAGCTTGCCGAAGAAGCGATTATGATAATTTGCGGCGTATTTTTAGTTCTAAAAGGAAAATCGTTAATGGAAAAAGCGGTGTATGCATGCGTTGCCGTTTTACTTTCATACGTTTTTTCATTCGTAGTTTCTTCAGTTGTTTTCGTTGCAAAGGGGGGGAGAATATCTAACCCATCTGATCAGTTAAAGCCTTTACTTTCTGCAAGCGTTCCAATAACCTTTATGAAAACCTCTAATTCGCTAACCTCCTCGCTTATAGCGCTGATATTTCCGGCGATGCTAATTGCGGGTGGAGTTGACAGCCAAACCGCAATTTCGCAATTTGGAGTAATTAGCGGAATGACCATTCCCCTTTTATTTATTCCATCAACTTTAATTGGTTCGGTATCGTTGGTGCTTTCACCCGAAATTTCTGAAAACTATTACAAAAAAAATGCCCGTTTAATAACGGACACTGTTGAAAAGGCACTTTTGTATGCATTAGCAATTTGCATGCTTATAGTACCAACCTTTTCGGGAACGGGCGAGTACATAGGCGTTTTAATTTATGATAACCCACTTTCGGGCATTTACCTGCGCGACAGTGCGTTGATAATGATACCTATGAGTATAAGCATGATAACAACAAGCCTATTAAATTCAATGGGATTTGAAAAAAGAACGCTAATCTACTACTTGTTAGGCGCAGCGACTTTACTTGCTTGTATAATTTTTCTACCCAAATACGTTGGCAATTACGCACTCATTTTTGGTTATTTAATTAGCTTTACCGTTAGCGCGTTTTTAAACGTTAAACTACTTGCAAAAACTTGTAACAAAAAGTTAAGCTTTTATAAAAAGTTTGCAATTTGTTCACCTATATTAATAGGCGCTTGCTTTTTTAATTATTTTTTATTCGGCATATTAAAAAGGTTTATCTTAAACTTTTTTGCAATGGCTTTTGCATGCGCAGTTACGGTTGCATTAACGGTATTTTTACTTTGCGTATTTTCTGTTATTAATATTAAAAATTTAAAGAAAATAGGCCTATAGGTTGATTAACGCACTTTTTAAAGATAGTTTTTCATAAATTTTATGCGCCTTAACGGTATAAAAATCAAAATAGACAAAATGCAATTTACAACGGTGTTTGGAAGCTGAACGCCAGCTCTATATACACACCAAGCTAGCAATGAGGAGTGGTTTACGTGAATTGACGAGGTTGCCGAAGTAAATTGCCAAATTCCAAATGAAGTTATGATTACAGTGCATAAAAGGTAACAAATAAAGCACGCAAGGCTGCCCTTTACCGCAATTTCTTTCATACTGATTTCGCGATTAAACGGGCGTTTAAAACCGAACATAATTCCCGGAATAAATGCATATAGACCGCTTGCCAATACTATGTAGGGATTAAACACCCCGTCTGGCATTGCAAAAAATCCAATTACGTCGCTTAAAACTCCAACAACAAAACCAAGCGGGCCGCCTAAAACGTAGCCTGCTAAAAAATAAATAAAAAGAGTAACCGAAAATTTAAATAACGGCCCTATTCTTATAGTTAAATAGGCGTTTGCAATAACTGCAAGATCGATAAAAAGGGCAATAAAAATAAGATAAAACAACTTTTTAGGTTGCCTTTTAAAAGAGCTATCGTTTTGACTGTTTTTAGTTAACATAAAAAACCTCCTTAAAAAAAGAAGGTCCGATCACGTACGGGTTAACCGTATATGGCAACGGACCGTTGCAAAAACCGCAGTAGATACTTTTCGTGCGTAAAAGAATCCCCTTTTACGCCACTATGCGACCGACGGTTGCACGCTTTTGCAACTTATTTGCTTTTATCCACTACATTGTATTACATACCAAGTTTTTTTGTCAAGCAATAATCGCTATTGAATAAAAATATTGCAAAATTAAAGCGCACCAAACGGTACGCTTTTTTTGCCTAATATAAAATTTTTGCTTTATCCGGGAGCTCAAGAACAGAACTGTTATCTCCTCTTACCGAAAAATACTCTTGATGGTAAGTTTTATGTGGAACTATGTATATGCGCTTATTTTTCCAAATCTTTTGCACGTCTTTACTCAACGCCCCGCGCTGAAGAATATACGACATGATTTCTACGTTTAAATCAACTATCGCACTTGAATAGCCCTCGGCAAAAACGTCTAATAAAGCTGTTCTTATTTTTAAAACTATGTAGTCGTTAGAAAAAATTGTTCCATCACCCTTGCAATAGGGGCAATTTTTAACTAACAGCGAAATACTCTCCTTTCTCTTTTTTTTGCGCGTAAACTCAACCAATCCAAGCGCGTTCATTCCCATTACGTTACACTTAGCTCTATCAGTCTTAAGTGCCTCTATAAGCTCGTTAACAACGTTTTGGCGGTGCTGTTCGCTATCCATATTAATAAAGTCTACAATAACTATTCCGCCTATATTACGAAGCCTTACCTGCCTTGCTATTTCACGCGCGGCAAGCAAATTCGTTTCGTAAACGGTAGTTTCTAAATTAAGTGTTCCGGTATAGCTTCCCGTGTTTACGTCTATAGCGGTAAGCGCCTCAGTTTTATCTATAACAAGATAAGCGCCACTTTCAAGATTAACGCGGTTACGCAATAAATTGTCTACCTCGCCGTCAAGCCCGAAATAGGTAAACATATCTATTCCCTCGTTATACAGTTTAACCTTTTTCTTAACTTCTTTGCCTCTTTTTTCGGCATCGGCAACTACGTCGTCAAACAATTTTTGATCGGCTACGTAAACGTTTTCTATTTCTGACGTATATACGTCGCGCAGCATTCTTACGGCAAGATTGCCCTCACTATATAAAATCTCTCCTGCTCTAGCGGAATCGTATGCAGCAATGACCTCATTATATAGCCCTTGAAGATATTTTGCCTCGTTAACAAGGTCGCTCTTTTGAGCAAATTCTGCTGCAGTTCTTATTATAAAACCGCCCTTAATTTTTAACCCTTCTAATATTTTAGTTATTTTAATCCTGCACTTCTCGTCAGTTATTTTACGAGAAATACCAATCATATCAAAGGTTGGCATATAAACCAAGTATCTTCCGGCAAAGGACAGATGGGAGCTTAGGCGCACGCCCTTTGATCCAAACGGATCTTTAATGGCTTGCACCATTATTTCATCGCCAGGCTTAATGTTTAGAATAGACGGAATATCAACTTGAAGATCGTTTTTATCAGCGAGCATATCCCCCGCATATAAATAGCCGTTTTTTTCAAGCCCAATATCAACGAAAGCAGCCTGCATCCCGTCGATAACGTTTTCTACCCTACCCTTATAAATACTTCCGACTACCACCTTGCTGTTTTTCTTTTCAATGTGATATTCAAGCAGTTTTTTATCTTGTGCAAGTGCCGCAATTATGTTACCGCAATAACTGTCGACGTAAATATTTTTAGACATATTAATCCCTTTTGTTTACTTTAGTTTTTAAATTGCTTCACGTAATCGTCAAACGTCACTTCATCCACCAGCATATTGGTTTTTACAATACCGACGTTACAGCCTCCGTAGCGACTAACAAGCTCGTTAGTTAAGTAGTCGGGGCGCAACGTATCGTTGCCAAATCCCAATTCAGCTATTAAAAGATCACCTTCAAAAAATAAGTTAAAAATTTTATGCCTTACGTCTTTTTTATTGCCTTTTTTATCTGTAATTTCAAACTTTTCAGCATTCAATACCTGATTAACATCAAACGGCGAAATACCCGATAACGAATATATAGCCCTATTTATTGCCCCTTGAACGTTAACTTTTTTATTAACTGAAAAGGCGTTTAAGCAAACAACTCCGTTAAATGTATGTTCGTTGAATTTTTGGATAAACAGATGCTCTTCCGCCTCGCAATCTACTAAGCAATATTCAGAAAGCGACTTAACGCCAACAGCTATCGGGGCAGACATAAATATGCTCATATGAGGATTAAATCCTTTAGAGTAATTGGCGTTTATACCTGCTCTTCTTATAATTTTATTCAAATGCCTTAACATATCTAAATGCGAAATATATTCCGCACCATCCGTTTTTGTATATCTGAAAACTATCATTTTATATCACACTTGAATACCTTTTGCATTCCGCATCCTTTACATCCCGAAAGACAACCACCGCTAACCTCTTCGTTTAGAGCACGATGTCTTTCTTTTATTAAGAACTTTTTATCAACAAAAATATCGATAAAGTCCCAAGGCAAAATTTCTTCTTCGCTAAATTCACGAGTGTAATCTTCAGCCGATAATCCGCACTCTTTTAAGGCGTTAAGCCACTCGTCGTGCTTAAAATACTGTTGCCAACCGTCAAAATAGCAGCCCCTTTCATACGCCTTTTGAATAACGGCACCAAGCCTTCTATCCCCTCTTGCAAGAACCGCTTCCATTTGTGAAAGGCCAAAATCGTTCCAACTGATTGAAACTCCCTTCATAAACAACTCTTTTTTAAGCACTTCAATTTTGTGCTCAACCTCTTCTGCCGAAATCTGCCTTTCATATTGGAAAGGAGTAAACGGCTTGGGAATAAAGGTTGATACCGAAACAGAAACTCGAAGAGCTTTGGCCCTCGACGGAATTCTTCCGTAAATGCCCTTAATTTTGCGAACTATATTTCCGATACCCGCTAAATCCTCGTCGGTTTCAGTGGGAAGCCCCATCATAAAGTATAGTTTAATGCTGCTATAGCCCAACTTAAAGGCATTTTCAGCACCTCTTAAAATTTCTTCTTCGGTGATATCTTTATTGATTACGTTTCTCAATCTCTGAGTACCGGCTTCAGGCGCAAACGTAATAGAACTTTGGCGCGCAAACTTTGCATAATGGCTTTCAAAGCTATCTACGCGCAGTGAGGGAAGAGACATTTTAATATCGGGCAAAGCGCCGTTAATACTATCTAAAAGTTCACCAAGCTGCGGATAGTCGCCGGTAGATAAGCTGTTTAACGAAAGCTCGTTATACCCGCCGTGATTTAATATTGAGCATGCCTGCTTTGTAAGCGTTTGAACGCTTCTCTTTCTTACCGGGCGATACAAAAATCCCGCTTGACAAAAGCGACAGCCACGATAGCAGCCACGCATAACCTCAATTATTCCCCTATCGAATACGGCCTCGGTGTTTGCAACCGAAAAATGGTGGGGAAAAATAGCCTTGTCTAAATCTTTAACGAGTGCCTTTTTAACTTTTTCTTTACCGCTAAAAGAGGATATTTTACCATCGTTGGTGTATTCAACTTGCATGAGTGCGGGAACATAAACTCCATCAAGTTCAGACGCTTGATTTAAAAATTCACGCTTGCTTTTACATTTTAATTTAAGCCTTGCAAGCTCTGCCATAACCTCTTCGCCGTCGCCAATAGTAAAAATATCTACAAAATCAGCCATAGGCTCTGGATTGCAAACGCAAGGCCCACCTGCCTGAATTATAGGATATTCTTCCCCTCTATCAATCGATTTTAAGGGGATGTTGGCTAAATCAAGCATATACAAAAGAGCGGTGTAACTCATTTCGTACTGAAGGGAAAATCCGAGCATGTCAAACTTGCTCAAATCCCATTTTAAGCCGAGAGAATAAAGCGGAATATTATTTTCTTTAAGCGCACAGCCAAAATCTGGCCACGGTGCAAAACACCTATCCACACAGGTATTGCTAACGCTTTTTACGCTTTCTGCAACAATTTTTATACCTAAATTGCTCATCCCTACTTCATAAACGTCGGGAAAGCAAATACAATAATTAAATTTTGCGGGCATTAATTTACTTTCGCCCCACTCGCCGCCCGTATAACGCGAGGGTTTTTCTACCGTGGGCAATATTTCGTTTAAAGTTTTCAAACCGTATCTCCTATTTTATAGGTTGTTTTATCCTTTTTTTAAATCACCGATCATTTGATCGAACTGTTCTTCAGTAATAATCTCTACGCCTAGCGCACGAGCTTTATCTAACTTGCTACCGGCTTCTTCACCAGCGAGAACCATGCTCGTAAGCTTACTAACCGAACCACTTACCTCTCCACCTAACGATTCGATAATTTTTTGAGCCTCGCTACGCTTATATTTTTGTAGCGTGCCCGTTAAAACCACCTTTTTACCACTAAAAACGTCACCTAAAAGGACGTTATCGTAAGTGGGAACAACGCCAAGCTCAATAAGCTTATTAACCTCTGAAACGTTATACTGGTCGGCAAAGTAGTTAACTACGTTATCAGCTATGATATCGCCAATTTCATCCGTTTGAATAATTTGCTCACGAGGAGCAGAGGCTAAATTATTAATACTCTTAAATTTTTTAGCTAAGTCTTTTGCAGTTTTTTTGCCTACGCCCTCTATACCGAGAGCAAAAATAAAGCTTTCTAGGCTCACTTTTTTAGATTTTTCTATACTAGCAAGCAAATTATCTGCCTTTTTATCTTGAAATCCTTCAAGTTCAAGAAGTTGCTCGCGCGTAATTTTATATAAATCTGACGGTGCTCTAACCGATAAATTATCGTAAAGTGCTTCGGCTGTCATCTCTGAAAACCCATCGATATTCATACAATCCTTTTGAGCAAAGTTAGAAAGATTTAATATAACTCTGCGCCTGCACTCTTTATTTAAGCAAAATATATTAGCGCCTACTTCAACCAACTCACTCGAGCATTCAGGGCAAACAGTTGGGTTTTTAACCTCCACGCTATCTAAAAAATACTCCGTTGTTCCTAAAATTTCGGGGATTACCTCGTTGCTTCTTCTAACAAGCACTCTGCTATTAATCTTTACCCCTTTACGCTGAATATCGCCAGGATTGTTTAAAGTTGCCTTTCTTACCGTAACGCCACAAAGCTCAACCGGTTGTAAAATAGCAAGCGGAGTAAGCTTACCCGTTCTACCAACCTGCCACACTACGTCTTGCAAAATGGTAGTGGTTTCTTCAGCTTCAAATTTATACGCTATCGCCCAGCGTGGAAACTTTTCGGTTGCACCTAATTGGTCGCGCAAAGCAAAATCGCTAACCTTTATAACCACGCCGTCGGTTAACACGTCTAGTTTTTTTCTGCCCGCGTTAATTTCTTCTATAGAATTTATAACCTCTTGTTCGCTGTTGCACACGCGCAAAAAGTCAAAAACTTTAAAGCCGTTGTTCTTTAAAAAGGCAATACTATCTTCTTGCGAATTTATAATACCGCTTTCGATATAATTTATATCGTAAAATAATATTTCGGGGTTGCGCTTTTGTGTTTCCTTGGGATTAAGGTTACGAATTGCACCTGCTACCGCATTTCTGGCATTTTTAAGGGGTTCAGCAGCCGTTTCGTTGTATTTTTCAAGCACCGAAAGCCTAATTACAGCTTCGCCCTTTACCTCAACCAATCCTTTATAATCAATGGTTAGAGGAAAGCTTTTTATGGTTAAAACCTGAGCAGTTACGTCTTCTCCTACCGTTCCGTTACCCCTCGTAGTTGCCCTTATAAACTTTCCCTCGTTATAGGTTAAACACACGGTTAATCCATCAAATTTATATTCTACGGTGCATCTGGGAAATTTAGGCGTAACCTTTGCCACTCTTTGAAAATAAGCGGATAATTGCTCTGTTGAAGTTGCCTTATCTAAGCTATAAAGCCTTTCAATGTGAGTGTGCTTTTTAAACGCCGCAATTGGCTCGCCGCCAACCCTTCTGGTTGGAGAATCGTGCAAAACTACGCCCGTTTCGCCCTCTAACATAACCAGTTCATCGTATAAAGCGTCGTATTCTTTATCCGAAACGGTGGGATTATCTAAAACGTAATATTCGTGAGCGTATTTATTGAGTAAGTCAACCAGCT
Organism: Clostridia bacterium; assembly: GCA_017456665.1. Lineage (GTDB taxonomy): Bacteria > Bacillota > Clostridia > Christensenellales > Borkfalkiaceae > HGM11416. Next base: position 24,125 of record JAFTIY010000093.1, read on the forward strand.
CGCGCATTCTTTTATTTTCCATAATCAGCATAAATTCTCTGCTTTGGCAAACTCTAGCCACGCAGCTCCTTTTTTTTGCATATAATTTATCTTTTTTAGCGCTTGTTTACTTAATAATTTTCATTGGCGCAAAGTAAACGGCAAGCGATTTAATACCTATTTTAGGAAATGCTACGTCTGCAGTAGTGTTTTTTCCCTCGCCTCGCACGGCTATTACCGTACCTTCGCCAAATTTATCGTGATATACCTTTCGGCCCGTCTTATATTCACCGTTTGAAGTGGACTGAGCTTGAGGTTTTTGCTGAGGCTTATTAAACTGCCCAAAAGCTCCAAGCGTTTTTGTGCCCGTTGAAAAAGAACCGTAGCTCGAGCTAGGTGCAGGCATATCGTCGTTCATAACCGGTCTGTATGTGCTCTCTCTCCTCCTTGGCATAGGTAAGCCGAGAAGTGGCGCAAGCTCGGTTAAAAACATGCTTTGAGCAGAAAAATTTCTACTTCCGTATAAAAATCTACTGTTAGCCCTAGTTAAAAATAATCTCTTTTGCGCTCTGGTTATCGCAACGTACATTAATCTGCGCTCTTCCTCAAGTTCGCTTTCATCATCGGCCGCGCGCGAAATGGGGAAGATGGTTTCGTCTAATCCGCAAACAATAACGTTGGGAAATTCAAGCCCTTTTACCGAGTGAATGGTTGCAATCGAAACAAAATTACCCTCTTCAAGCTCGTCGGTATCAGAGCTTAAGGTAATTGAGTTAAGATAGTCTGCTAAAGTAGCGTTTGGATTTTGCTTTGCAAACTCCTCTATAGCGTTTTGATATTCGTTTATATTCATCAGTTTGCTGGTATTTTCTTCACTTTTAGTTTCAAACTGACTTTTAAAATCGGTAAGAGTAATTACTCTTTCAAAAATTTCGGTTAACGGTAAATTTGAACATTCAACCATTAAGCTGTTTATTAGCTTTCTAAATAAATTTAACCTGTTTTTTGCGCTTGACGATAGCGGAAGCAACTCGCAATCTACTATTCCATCGTAAATGCTTAAATCGTATTGCTTTGCATAAGCATATAAGGCTTCTACCGTTTTATCGCCTATTCCGCGGCGCGGAACGTTTATAATACGCAAAATACTTTCGTTATCAAGCGGATTTATAATTAAACGCATATACGCCGTGAGATCTTTAATTTCTTTTCGTTCAAAGAACTTAAATCCGCCAAAAACTTTAAAGGGAATGCCGTACTTTGTAAACTCCTGCTCGTATGCGCGAGAAAGGGCGTTTACCCTCATTAAAACGGCAAAATCACTGGGTTTTTCACCCTGCAGCATAAGCCTTTTAATCGTAAACGCAGCAAAAGCCGCCTCTTGATTTTCATCCTCTGCAATTTTTACGGTAACCTTTTCGCCTACGTCGTTTTCCGTCCATAATTGCTTTGGCTTGCGATCGTTATTACCTTTAATTATTGCGTTTGCAAGATCTAAAATATTTTTCGTAGAGCGATAGTTTTGTTCTAATTTATGTATCTTTGCGCCTTTAAAATTGCGCTCAAAATCTAATATGTTGCGTATTTCTGCACCGCGCCAACCGTAAATACTTTGATCGTCGTCGCCAACTGCAAAAAGGTTGTGATGCACTGAAGATAAAAGCTTTGCGATATCTAACTGAATGGCATTAGTATCTTGAAACTCGTCTATGTGTATGTATTTGAATTTGCTCGCATAATAATACAAAACCTCTTCATCATCATCGAGTAAATGATAGGTTTTAAGCAATAAATCATCAAAATCAAGAGCGTTTGATTTTTTAAGCTCGTCTTCATACATTTGATAAATTTGAGCGTAAGTTCTAACGTCTTTCACGTCGGTGCTTTTAGAAAACGTAACCGGATCAATATCTTTATTCTTGCAGTCAGATATATAAAAGCGTGAATTTTTGAGGTATTTTTCATCCTCTATTTTTAATTGAGTAAGTATCCTCTTTAAAACGTTGGTTTTATCAATTTCGCTGTAAATACTGAAGTTTTTGTTATATCCTTCAAGCCTCCCGATGCTGTTTCGTAAGATTTTTACGCACATACTGTGTATGGTAGAAACCCACATGTATCCCAAATCTTCTACCATATTAGAGAGCCTCTCTCTCATTTCATCAGCAGCCTTATTGGTAAATGTAATTGCCAAAATTTCGTCGGGCGAAACGTATAAATCGTTTATTAAATGAGCTATTCGCGAGGTTAAAACACGGGTTTTTCCGCTTCCCGCGCCGGCAAACACCAAAACGTATCCTTCGGTATCTAATACTGCCTCCATTTGTTTTTCATTTAATCCCTGCATGTGCTCTTGCATCACTTACTCTCTCTTATATATAATAACTAAATAATTATAACATATATATTCTGTTTTGTAAAGAGAAACTCAATAAAAAAAGACAAGCTTGTACGCTTGCCTTGCTATTTTTTATTTATTGCGCAACAATGTGTATGCTTTGCTCTGCACTTGAAGAAAGCGCAGAATATTTCTTTTCTTTTTCATAACGTTCACGACAAATACGGTATTTTTTTGCAAGCTCAAATAAATACCGCTGTTTTTGAGAAAACGAAAGAGTTTGCATGTACTCCTTATCGCAAAGCCGCCCTAAAATATCAGAAACGTCGCCAAAAGTATCTAAAATGTATTTTACACGAAGATACAAACTCTCTATTTCTTCATTTTCGCCAACGATAACGCGGGTAACCTTTTCTTTGTAATACTTGATTACACCAGAAACGTTTTCACCCTCCTCCTCTGCTATGGTAACTTGTTTTTGAACGTTTTCGCTTACGTTTTCCCAAAAACCGTTTTTTAGCCTTTTTTTAGCCATTTTTGCTATGCTTTTTATTTCGTTATTCCTTTTTTCCGACATAATTTTTCTCCCATTTACATTTTTCGACAAAAAATACACCCGACAAGTTTACAACTTATCGGGTGTAATTATTCATTATTAACCTTTAACGCTTCTCTTTCTAGCAGCTTCTGCCTTCTTTTTACGTCTTACTGAAGGTTTTTCATAATGTTCTTTACGGCGCATATCACCAATGATACCATCGCGTGAGCATTTTCTCTTAAAACGACGTAATGCGTTATCTAAAGATTCGTTTTCGCCTACTCTTACTGTTGACATTCTTCAACCCTCCTTTGCCCAATTGGCCAGAACTTGTTTAAAGCGTTATGATTATATCAAATACAAAAAAAATAGTCAACTTAATTTTTACCATTTTTGGTATTTTTTACCATTAATTTTACTATCTTTCGTCTTGCCTATGATTAAGCGGGTTGCCACCCCATTTTTTGACCTGACAAAATATGAACGTGAAGATGGAACACGGTTTGCCCGGCATCATCGCCCTGGTTTATTACAAGGCGGTAACCATTTTCAAGTTCAAGCTCTTTTGTTAGTGTAGAAATTTTTTTAAGCATTTTTCCAACCATTAACGACTGCTCTTCAGTTGCTTCAGATAAAAGCTTAAAATGTTGCTTCGGTATAGCGAGAAAATGATTTTTCGCTTGCGGAGCAATATCTTTAATTATTATAAAATCACAGTCTTCATACACTTTTTGAATGGGAATTTCTCCGCTTACAAATTTACAAAATAAACAATCCATAAAACACTCCTTTTTAGTTTAATTTTTTAAAAAAGTGGGGCTATAAGTCGTTTAACTAAACTTTTAGCACTAAACTAATTCGCATAAAGCTCCTTCGTTAAAACTACAAATAAGCTTAACAAAACACTTTTTTAAAGGCAATTTACCGTGCACGTAAGTGCGTATGTAGTTCGCCGTGTAGCCTACCGTGTAGCCATTTTCATACTCTTCGGGAATAAAGCTCAAAACTTGACCTACCTGCTTTTCTATAAAACGATTTTTAAGCTCTGCTTTTTTTTGCATCAGTTTTTCTAATCTAGCTCTCTTTATCTCGTCAGGCAATTTTTTTAACTTTGCACCAGCTGTTCCCTCCCTTACACTATACGGAAAGCAATGAATATCGGCAAAATTTATTTGATCGCAAAAATTGAGGGTTTCTTCAAAATTTTGATCGCTTTCGGTGGAATATCCAACTATAATGTCGGTAGTAATCGCAGCATCAGGATAATATCTGCGAATGAGTTGCACTTTATCAGCATACTCTGCAGTAGTGTATCTTCTGTTCATCGATTTTAAAACACTATCACTACCCGATTGCAACGATAGGTGAAAATGAGGGGCAAAATCATTCAAATTTTTACACGCAAGCATTAGCTCCTCGGTAATAGAAACCACTTCAAGCGAACCAAATCTTATTCTGCAATCAAATTGAGATAAAGCATTGATTAGGTCGGGTAACTTTTTACCGTTATATTCGTATGCAGAAACGTTAATACCGGTAATAACCGCCTCAGCTGGGGATAAATACTTTATTTCTTCAACTATATTTTCAATCGAACGGGAACGACTTCTTCCCCTTAAATATGGAATAATACAATATGAACAAAAATTATTGCACCCGTCTTGAATTTTTATATACTCACGAGTATGTGAGCTTTTGCACGGTAAATATTTTTGGTAATATTCTTTATCTGCTTCAATAAAAATTCCACTATCGTTAAGATGCTCTAAAAGCTTATCCTTGGCATTCGTTCCAACAACAACTTGCACCCCTTTATCTATAAAGGATTGGGGATTTTTTTGTGACGCACAGCCGCAAACGTATATTTTAGCATCTTGATTAAATTTTCTAACGCGAGCTATTGCCTGCCTCGATTTTTTTTCGGCTTCGCCTGTTACAGCACAGGTATTTATAACGTAAATATCTGCCCATTCCAATTTAGTGCTCGTTTGATAACCAATCTCGTTAAGCCCCGTTATAAGCGAAGCGCTTTCTTGACTGTTAACCTTGCAGCCAAGCGTAAAAACAACTGCTTTCATTTAATTAATTTCCTATAAAAATATGCGTTAATCGACTTATAGGGCAACTTTTTGCATTACAACAGCATTCCATTCACCGCGGTTAACCGATTTAATATAAGCAAAACCGCATTTGCAAAAAGTGTTAATTACAAACTGCAATTTACTGTTAATGATACCGCTCATTATCAAAATTCCATTTTGTTTTAGTTGTGTTTTAATATCTCCAGTTAACCTTGCTAAAATTTCGGCGGTAATATTTGCAACGGCAAGATCTCCTATATCTGTAACCCCGTTTAATAAATCTGAGCGCCAAACCTCGCAAGCCTTTTCGCAACCGTTTATTTGTGCATTGTGCTTTGCAGATAAAACGGCTACTTGGTCAATATCAGTCATAACCGATTTTTTTGCACCCAACTTAATTGCAGCAATACCCAAAATACCACTACCCGTTCCTATATCGAGAACGGTATTACCTTGAGTTACGTATTCTTCTAATAGGTCGATACACATAGAAGTAGTTTCGTGCTCGCCCGTGCCAAAAGCCATATTAGAGTCAATATAAATAACCTCTTCATTTTGTTTTGCCTCATATTCAATCCATTTGGGGCAAATAACGATTTTTCCGTAATGTATTGGCCTAAAATGCTTTTTCCAAATTTCTATCCAATCGTCCCCTTCAACTACCCTTTGAGTAGTTTCAAGAGTTCTTACCGCAATATTTCCTTGAGCATTTTTTGCAAGAGAAGCCAAATCTGCATTAATCTTAACGGCCACCTCGTCACTTTCAGAAAGTTCAATGTATGCTTTAACCATTGCTCCCAAAAAACTAGCCTTTTGAAGTTCTTCTTCGATATAATCAAAGGTTTCGCGCCTTTTTTCTATAAGCTCTATAATATCCTTATGATCACATACGGCAACACCGTAGGTAGTATACTGCCACAAAATATCAGCTACGAGCTCAGATGCTTCTGACGTGGTAGAAATAGTAAATTCGGTAAACTGCATAATTTCTCCTTAACAAAATGCACGAAAACGTTTTACATGCAAGTTTATTATAGTATAACATAAAATTAATTAACTAGCAATTTTTTTAGCTGTAAAAATTACGAAATAATAATTTTGTATTAAATTTTAAAAAGCAATTAAAATAGTTTTTTATTTATAATTTATCAAAAAGTGGGGCTATAGCGCGATTAACTAATATTTCGAAAATTTAAAAAACTAATAAAACACATTAAAAAACACGGCGCAAACCGCCGTGTTTTACAATGATTAACCATTTTTTATAGCTCGCATATTTATAATACCCTTATACACTAACTGCGAAACGTGTGCCGTAATTTGTTCTAACGGTATTTCTTTTTCGCGCCTAAAATACAAACTGTAAACTTCAAAAATACCGCCTATTAAGTATGCTATCATATAGCGAACGGTAAGATTAGTATTTTTTCGTTCTGCGCAATAAATACCGTAAACAAGCTCGCAAATACTATCTTTAAGTTTTGAAGTTAATTCAGTTGCCGAGCGCGAAAACAATAAATACTCTGAAAAATATTTATTATTTGCAATAGCATTTGAAAACTCACACATTACGGGATAAGGATCTTCGGTAAAAGCAGCGTAAGTATGTTTTTTAATTATCCCCTCGGTAAACACCAAAATATCGTTATTTATATCATCTAAAATGTTATAAATATTCTTATAGTGAGTGTAAAACGAATTGCGATTTATGCCTGCCATTTTTGCAATATCTGTAATAGAAATATCTGAAAGCTCATGAGTTTTTACCATTTTACAAAGAGCAAATTTAATCGCCTTTCTCGTTCGTATACTGCGTTTATCAGTTTTAAATTGTTCGTTAACCTTTTCCATACTATAAGATTAACATATAAATCAACAAAAATCAACAATTTATTAAGCAAGTGTAAAAAAAATTCGCAAACTTTTCACTAAATTATTATATTACTATCTATATAAAATGGTATTATATTTATACAAAAATAATGGAGGATGTTTTATGACTGTAGCAAAAATTTTAGATTGGTACAACGGTTTACCTTTTATTGCAAGACTGCTTATCCAAATTTTCGGTGGCTATATCGTTGGTGGCGTTTACCGTATTTTAAAATTTATTGAAACAAAAAACGTTATAACTCTCGTTGTAGGCATTATTGGCATTGCAACCGGTATTGGTAACGTTGTAGTTTGGGCTATCGACCTTGTATCAATTATTTTGCATAAAAAATACGTATATTTCGTTGATTAATTGCTAAAATCCCGCCGCGTTTTTCGCGGCGGCATTTTTTTATTTTTTTATTGCTTATTTCACTCAAAAAAAGATTGATATTTTTAATTTGTTTTGATATAATTGATTTATGTTTTTTTACGGAGAACATAAACATGCGAACATTGGGCTTTGACAACGATAAATACTTACAATTACAATCTGAACGCATAAAAGAACGACTTTCACATTACGGAAAATTGTATATGGAGTTTGGCGGTAAACTTTTTGACGACTTTCACGCATCAAGAGTTTTACCCGGTTTTATGCCAGATAGCAAACTTCAAATGCTTTTGCAGCTTAAAGATGAGGCCGAACTAATTATTGCCATCTCTTCAAACGATATTATTAATA
>JAFTIY010000094.1 GCA_017456665.1 Clostridia bacterium
ATTTGAGTTATGCGTAACGTAAAAGTTTGTAAAATATTGTATAATAAGCGTGATTTTGGATATTTTTTTATAGTTGTAAAAATTGCACATTTATTACTTTTATAAAAGAAAATACACCTACTTTTCACATTGTTTATAATTGTGAAATAACCGCTTGAATTAAACGTGTTAGCAATTTTTAAAGGAATGTTTTTTTCCGCTAAATAGCATAACGCGTTTTTTGAAAATGGGGAGTTGTTACAGTTAAAAAAGTTAAGCAGCTGACCGTAAGACAGTGAATAAATTGTACTATTTTGAGTATAAAGATTTGCGTAAGAGCAGGTTAAAATTCCGTTTACATCAGTATAGTTATAATAAAAACTTGCATCTGATATATTGGCAATAATACTGCCGCTAACGTCTCCACCTCCGCGCTCCAATAGTTTTATCTTGTTGTCGTTACAAAAATAAAAGCCGGGAACCACGTTTGTTTTTTTTAAACTTAATTGCTTGTAATTTATCTGCGATAAATCTAAATCGGGTATTCCGTTTTTGCCAATAATAATTTTTGTTGCATCGATAAAGTTTGCATTTAAATATTTAGCTATAATTTTTGCCGTATAATATTCGCCAAAGCTTATTATTTTATCATCACTAAATTTTTGTAAATTTTCGCTTAGTAAGCTTATTTTTACTTTATTTATTTTATCTTTAATTAATAAATCTTGCCAACTATTAAATCGTTTAACAATTTTTTCTTTAATTTTTTTAAACTGCTTGCCGTTTTGCCTTAATGAACATAACTCAATTAGCAGGTCGGTAATTTTTGCATCGCTTTCAAATCGCTTGCCAAGTGCCGAAATAACTATTATTTTTTGTTCATCGTTTTCGTTAATAATTTTTTTTATTTGCAATACGCCTGCTTTGGTAGCAACAGAGCTACCGCCAAATTTATATATTACCATCATTTATTAGATATTCGATAATTTGATAAGCGTTGTATGCAGCCCCACGGTATAAATTATCGCCAACAATGTAAAATTGAAAACAGTTTTTTTTGCTAGAATGCAGGCGCAATCTGCCTAAAAATACGTATTCGCTCTTAGCTGCGGTTATAGAATTAGGTAGTTCATTTTGCTTGTTTGATAAAAAAATAATTGCATTTTCTTTTGTAAAAAGGCTTTCAAAGTCGCTTATTAAAAAATCTTTTTCAACGCAAACCGTAACGTTTGCGCCGTGGCAGTTTTCAACGGGCACTCGTACGCATGAAACGCAAATATGTGTGTCGTAATTATTTAAAATTTTCTTTAATTCATCTGCGACTTTTAATTCTTCTTCACTTTGACCTAGCTCGATTATTTCACCTATTTTGGCAATACAGGTTTTACTTATATCATATTGATAAAAATCACAAAATTTATTTTCTTTAGCAAGCGATAAATGTTCTATACCTCGCTGTCCGCTACCTGATACGGCTTGGTATGTTGATATATTTAGATCGGTAATTTTATATTTTTTATTAATTAAAAACAAGTGGAGCGAAATTGTTGCAACAACACAATTAGGGTTTGCCAAAATTTTTTTATTTTTTGCAAGAGGTGCGTTGATTGGCGGTATAATTATTGGTACATGTTTTTTCATTCTAAATGCAGATGAATTATCAATTATAACTGCATTTCCGCTGTAATTGCTTACGAACAGTTTAGAAATACTACTTTTGCAAGCCAAAACGATAAATTGTTCTTTTTTATCCGTATAATTTGATAAACAGTTTACTGTAAGAGAGCGTTTGCCAATCATTAAAATTTTGCCTTCGCTTTTTTCACTTGCATATAAATGCACCTTTCCGATAGGGAGTGATGAGTTTAATAGGATATTTAAAAAGGTTCGCCCAACCAAGCCGGTTGCACCTATTACGCTAATATCATACAGCTTCATATAATCACCGTTAACATAATCATTATATGCGCTAAAGATAAAAAAGTATAAAAAAAGCAGTAAAAAATTACTGCTAATTTAATATTAAATAATTTGTGTTTTTAATTATTTTTTGTATTTGAATTATTCAAATGCAATAACGTTAACGCTCTTTAAACCGTTTACTTGTTTTAAGCGTTTAGTGATTTCTTGAACGTCGCCATCAGTTTCGCTTAGGTCTATCGTGATCGTAACGTATGCGTAGTTTTTAATAGGTGAGCCCTGGTTTATAGAGCGAATATTTATGCCAAATTCATAAATTACAGACAAAATTCTATTTAAAACTCCCTTTTCGTCTATCATTTTAAAGGCTAAAATGCATTTTTTACCATAATCGCGATCAGGGCGAAAAACTTTATTTCTGTATTTATAAAAGGTTGAACGACTGATGCCAACTTCGCTACAGGCTTGGCTAATACTTTTATCGGCCGAGTTTATAAGCTCTTCAGCTCTAACTACTTGTTCAAAGTACTCTGGGAGCACAGAGCTGCTAACAATAAGATATCTTTCTTCCATGATTTTCCCTCAATATATTTTATGATTTTATTATAAACTGTTTTTCTGTAAAAGACAAGCAAATTTGAATTGCGAATAAATTTTGTTAATTTTTAATTTTTCTTTTTAGGAACTTTACATTATTTAACAAAAGTGATATTATAAACTATATGAAAGAAATTAAAGAAAAATACTACGATTTTGCGGTTAGCGATTTTGACGGTACGCTTGCGAACAGTAATAGTATTGTGAGCGTTGATTGTGTTAATACGATTAACTCATTTGTAAGCCGTGGAGGGATTTTTACCGTTTGTACGGGAAGAATGACCGGTGCAATTATTCCACAATGCAAGCAGTTTGGAATAAGTGGTTACGTTATAGGCTACAACGGCGGAGAAATTTGTGATATTGCTAGCGGTGAGAAAGTATATAAAAAACATATAGAAAACAATGTTATCGTTAAGTTGCTTGAATACGCCGAGATTAATGGATATACTGCAATAAGCTATCCTAACGACGTAATAACTGTTAGCACGGTTAACGAACAAGTTGCAGATTACATACGCATAGCAAAAATTAATTGTCACGTTTTATGCGAGCCGCTCAGTAGTTATTTTAAAAAAAGTGGCCAAACTAGCGGTAAGATTTTAATATATACAAACGGAGATGAAGAGGAGAATAACCGCATTTTAGCAGATTTAAATAAAATTGCGGGCGATGTTTGCGCTATAGGTATGAGCAACGAACGTCACGTTGATATTACTCAAAAAAGCGTTTCTAAAGGCGGTGCAGTAAAAGTTCTTGCCAAACTTGTTAACAAAAGTATGGAAAAACTTATTTGCTTTGGTGACCAAATGAACGATATATCAATGCTTAAGGTTGCTGCGTTAGCTGTTGTAACTGCAAACGCAAACGAAAAAGTAAAACTTATTGCAGACGTGGTTACCGATAGTTGCGATGAAGATGGCGTAAAAAAGGCTATTGAAAGATATTGCATTTAATAATATTTATATTATTAACGTTTTTCTTTAGTAAAAATACTTGATTATAATTTATTTTTATGTTATTATATATTTGAATTAAACTTGGGGGATTAAGCGCCCGTGTATAGCATGACAGGGTTCGGTAAAGCTGAATATAAAAACGGCTACGAACTTACTATAGAAATAAAAACTGTAAATAACAGATTTTTGGATATACTTCCAAAGTATCCTAAAAGCTTTATAATTTTCGACGATGCAATCAGAAAAACCGTACAAAGTAAACTAACTCGCGGCAGAGTAGAATTGTTTTTTACTTTTAACGATGCTCGTGAAGATAAAAAAACGTTGGGAACTGATATTGCATTGGCTAAAGCGTATTATGGTGCAGCCGAGGAGATTGCTCAAGCGCTTGGCATTGAAAACGATCTTTCTGTTAGCCGAATTATGAAAATTCCAGAAGTCGTTTCGCAAATTTCCGACCAATCAGATGAGGAAGAAATTAAGCAGATTATAATTTCTACCTTAACTCAAGCGCTAAACAACTTAAACGTTATGCGTTTTAACGAAGGTGAAAAGTTAAAAGCTGATTTACTTGAAAGAATTGCCGAGATAGAGCGTTTGGTTTCAGTTATAGCTGAAAAAGCACCTTTAGTTGCACAAAATTACCGTGCAAAAATTGAAGAACGGGTAAAAAATATACTTGAAAATACCCAAGTGGATGAAAGTAGACTTTTGCAAGAGGTTGCAATTTTTGCAGATAAATCCAACATTGATGAGGAACTTACTCGTTTAAGATCGCATATAAGTCAGTTTAAACAGATTGTTGCCGGCGAAAATGCAGGTAGAAAGTTAGACTTTTTAATTCAAGAATTTAATCGCGAGGCCAACACCGTTTGTTCTAAATCAAACGACGTAGACGTAACGAATACTGCGTTAATGCTCAAGTGCGAAATTGAAAAAATTCGCGAACAAATACAAAATATAGAATAATCATTGGGAGAGTTATAAATATGCTTCATGAACCTTCAATCGACAAATTAGCAGCTAATATCGGCTCTAAATACGCTCTTTGCGTAGTGGTAGCAAAACGTGCGCGCCAACTTATCGATAACGCTCAAAATCAAGGGTTAACCGATATACCTGGTGGTGAAAAACCTCTTACCGTTGCCGCAAGAGAAATTTATGACGGAAAAGTAATTGCAACGAAATTTTAATTGCTAAAAATGCTCTTTTACGGGGCATTTTTTACATAATAGGGGATTTTATGATAGCCGAAGTTATAGTCGACATCACAAATAGTGAAGTTGATAAAGTATTTGATTATAAGGTTGGTAATTTGAACGTTGAAGCGGGTAGTCGCGTTAGCGTTCCTTTTGGCAACCGCAAAATTGAGGGGCTAGTAATATCCTTAAAAGAAAAAAGCGAGCTTTCTGATTCTAAAATTAAAGAAGTTGCTGAGGTTTTAGACGATTTTCCCGCGCTTACTAACGAGTGTTTGAGTTTAGTAAATTATATTTCGGATAAATATAAAGTAAGCAAAGCTGCGGCTATAAGGCTTTTTTTACCTGCAGAAATGCGCAGGGGGAGAGTAAGCGAAAAACAGGTTGAATTTGTACTGTTTAACGAAGATATAGCTTTTGAAGATGGACTTAAACTTATAAAAGCTTCGGCTAAAAAACAGATTGCCGCCTATTTTGAATTAAACGATAGAAAAAAGCTTCGCGCTGCAAAATTACGTGCTGATTATGGTAATAGTGCTGTAAAAGGTTTGCTCGACAAAGGGCTTGTTAACATTTCAAAGGTTAGAGTTTGTCGTTTGCCTTATTCAGAAATGTTAAGTCAAAACAAAAACGTAAATCTCATGCCAGCTCAAGAACGAGCGATTAGCAGCGTTAACGATACGGATAAAACGGTAACGTTACTCCACGGTGTTACCGGAAGCGGTAAAACCGAAGTTTATCTTGAGCTTATAAAGCAAGTTATACAAAGCGGAAAAACTGCAATTATGTTAGTGCCCGAAATTTCGCTCACGCCTCAAATGTTTAAGCAGTTGCGCGGTAGATTTAACGAATTATGCGCTATAATACATAGCGGTTTATCTGCCGGCGAACGCTTTGACGAGTGGTGGAGATTACGCTCAGGGGAGGCAAAAATTGCAATAGGTGCGCGTAGCGCCGTGTTTGCTCCCCTTGAAAACGTTGGCATCATCATTATTGACGAAGAGCACGACGGAAGCTATGAAAGTGAAAGCACTCCTCGTTATTCTACTATGGATATTGCATTGCAAAGGGCAATACATAATGACTGCAAGGTGGTTATAGGTAGCGCAACCCCCTCGGTTGAGAGCTATATGCTTGCAAAAAAAGGGGAGTATAACCTTATAAAAATGCCTGAAAGAATAAATAAACGGCCTTTACCCGAGGTTATCGTTGCCGATATGAGGCAAGAGATACGTCGCGGTAATAACAGTTTTTTTTCTTCAGCATTAAAAGAAGAGTTACAAAGCACCTTACAAAGCGGAAATCAAGCTATTATCTTTTTAAATCGCCGAGGCTTTTCTCAACAGGTAATGTGCAGAGAATGCGGTTACGTTGCAAAATGTACGACCTGTGACGTTTCATTAAATTATCATCGCGCGGGAGATATGTTAAAATGTCATTACTGCGGAACGAATTATAAAATGCTTACTGCATGCCCCGAATGCGGATCAGTTCATCTTAACCTAATAGGAACGGGTACTCAAAAAATCGTTGATGAATTAATTAAGCTTTTTCCTAATGCTCGAATTGCTCGTATGGATAACGATACAACGCGCAATAAAGAAGGGCATTATAAGATTTTGCAGGCTTTTGCGTCGCATAATGCCGATATTTTAGTTGGAACACAAATGATTGCAAAAGGGCATGATTTTCCGCACGTTACGTTAGTGGGCATTCTAGATGCCGATATGAGTTTGTATTTTAGCGATTACAGAAGTAGCGAAAGAACCTTTCAATTACTTACGCAAGTAGCAGGGAGAAGCGGCCGAGCTGATGACAAGGGTAAAGTTGTTCTTCAAACTTATTCGCCATCTAATCCCGTTTTGCGTTATGCTATGAATTACGATTACGAAGGCTTTTTTGAAAGGGAAATTGCGTTAAGAAAGGCTACCGATTTTCCGCCGTTTGCACTAATAATTAGGATAATGATAGAAGCAACAGAAGAGCAAGACGCCGTTGATACTTTAAAAGAGGTGTTTTTTGCCCTTAAAGAAGTGCATGAAAACGAACGTCAACAATTTTTATTTTTTAATAAAATGAAATCGCCTATAAAAAGGCTTAAAAATAAATTCAGATACCAGGTGCTAATGCGTATTAAACCAAATAACGAGGAATTAAGAAAACGCATTTATGAAGTAGCACTTGCTTGCAAAAACGATAAATCGATTATAACTATTGAAGAAAATCCTTCAAATTTAAGTTAGAGGTACTATTATGGCAATCAGGAAAATTATACAATTAGGCGATGAAACTTTAAGAAAAAAGAGTTTTGAGGTTGCTGAAATTAATGCAAAAACAATCCAGCTCTTAGACGATATGAAAGATACTCTTAAAAAAGCGCAAGGCGCTGGGCTTGCTGCAGTACAGGTTGGTATTTTAAGGCGTATTTTTGTAGTGGACGTTGATGAGGGATATTTTGAATTTATAAATCCTAAAATTATTTCTACCGAAGGCGAACAGTACGGAATTGAAGGCTGTTTGTCTGTTAAAGGAAAATGGGGTGACGTTAAGCGCCCGGAAGAAGTAGTAATTACCGCGTTAGATCGTAACGGCAAGCAATTTACCATTACTGCAAAAGGTTTTTTTGCAAAGGCTGTGTGCCACGAATACGACCATTTAGACGGGATCGTATATGTTGATAAGGCAGATAATTTAAGGAGTGAGGATTAGTGAAGGTTATATTTTTAGGTACTCCCGATTTTGCGGTAAATACTCTTAAAGCAATTCTTAACAGTAATCACGAGGTTTTAGCCGTGGTTACGCAGCCAGATAAACCTGTTGGAAGAAGCGGAAAGCCCGTTTTTTCGCCTGTAAAGCAGGTTGCAGTTGAAAAGGGAATAAAGGTTTTGCAATATAATAAAATTAGATTAGAGGGCGTTCAAGATCTAAAAGAACTTAACGCCGATATAATGGTAACTTGCGCTTTTGGGCAGATTTTATCGCAAGAGATTATTGATATAACTCCGCACGGCATAATTAACGTTCACGCCTCTTTGCTTCCCGCATATCGCGGTGCAGCACCAATACAATGGTGCATATTAAACGGCGATAAAAAAACGGGCGTAACTATAATGCAAACTGAAGCGGGAATTGACACGGGCGATATTATAAGCGTTAAAGAAACCGAAATTTTACCCGAAGAAACGGCAGGTGAATTATTTGACCGTTTATCGGTTATTGGAGCAAATCTTTTAGTGCAAACGTTAGATTTAATTGAAGAGGGAAAAGCTACCTTTACAAAGCAAGATCATTCACTTGCGTCACACGTAAAAATGCTTAAAAAAGAAGATGGAATCATTAATTTTGAAAATAATTCTGAAACAATAGTTAACTTTGTTAGAGGGATGAATCCATGGCCTTGCGCCTTTACCTTTTTATGCGGTAAACCGTTAAAGGTATTTAAAGCTCAAAAAATTGATTATCAAAACGATGGCATAAAATGCGGCACCGTTTTAGTTGCCAATGCTAAAGAGGGGCTAATTATCGCAACAAAAGACGGAGCTTTACGGCTTAACGAAATTCAGGCCGAGGGCGGGAAACGAATGACGGATAACGCTTATCTACTTGGTCATAAAATTACCGTTGGGGAGCTTTTAAATGGTTAATACCTTTTACGACAGCTACCGCATTTTAATGAAAATATACGGCGAAAAAGCTTATATTAAGCAGGCTATTTCGAGCGAGGTAATCGAGCCTATCAATAAAAATACCGTAATAAAGATTTGTTACGGCGTGGTTGAGCGAGATATTACTTTAGAATATTATTTATCAAAATTTTGCGATAAAAGGCCAAAACTACCTATTCGCGTTTTACTTAAAATCGCACTCTATAATATTATTTACATGCAAAAAGCGCCTTATGCCGTTACCGATAGCGCAGTTGAATTATGTAAAAAGCTTGGTAAGGGCGGAGCGAGCGGTTTTTTAAATGCAGTTTTACGCAAATATATTAAAAACCCTCAAATACAATTACCAGAAAATAAATTATATAACTATTCAGTAAGATTTTCTTATCCACAATTTGCGGTTGAATTGCTCGTAAAATATTATGGCGAAAAAACTGCTGAGCAGATTATGCAATATGGAGAAGTAAATACATTTTTGCGTTTTGCAAAAGGGATAGACGGTAACCACTATCTTTGCTCGATAGGTAAGCCCTTTGAAAAAACTCCCTTTGAAAATACTTTTATGTTTAAAAATTTTCAGCGAGATGAGGGATTTTTTACAGGCAAGTATACCTTTCAATCTATAGGCTCGGTTGCAATTTGTAACGTGGTTGAAGGAGGCGAAAATTTGCTTGACTGTTGCGCTGCACCCGGTGGAAAAAGTGTATATTTAGCAGAAAGATTTACAAATGTAACTGCTTGTGAACTTCATCCGCATAGAGCGCGCCTTATTTTAGATTACGCAGAGCGAATGGGGGCAACTAACGTTGAAGTAAGATGTGAAGACGCAACTTGCTTTAATCAAGAATACAGCGGTAAGTTTGATGCTGTTTTATGCGATTGTCCTTGTAGTGGCTTTGGAGTAGTGGGAGATAATCCCGATATTAAGCTTAATAGAGAAATACAAAACGTTCACGAGCTTGCCGAGCTGCAGTTAAAAATCTTGCAAAATGCAAGTAAATACGTGAAAAGTGGAGGTTGCTTATATTATTCTACGTGTAGCGTATTTAACTGTGAAAACGATGAAATAATAGAAAAATTTTTAAAGTTAAATAATGACTATAAACCGCAAAAGATTAATTCAGCACTTGCACATCTTGACAGTGAGTTTGGATTGCAATTTTTGCCTCATTTAAGCCTTGGCGCAGGTTTTTACGTTTGTAAATTACGCAAATTATGAAAATTCTATACGATTATAATATTGAACAGCTTCAAAACGTGGTTCAACAATTGGGTGAGCCAAAATATCGAGCTAAACAAATTTATTCTAACTTTGTAAGCGGTAAGTCTATAAGCGAAATGACGAACATACCGTTAAGTTTAAAAACAAAGCTTTTAGAAAATTACGCGGATGCTCCGGTAAGTATTTACAAAAAGCTTATTTCAAAAGACGGAACGGTAAAGTACTTATTTTCATTATCCGATGGCAACATCGTTGAAGGGGTTGTAATGACCTACAAATACGGTAAAACACAATGCCTTTCTACTCAGGTTGGTTGCCGAATGGGGTGTAAATTCTGCGCCTCAACTTTAAACGGATTAGTTCGTAATCTTACTAAGGGCGAAATGCTTTTTACCATTGCTCTTGCAAACAGAGATTTTGGCGGAACTGATAAAAAGCGTGAAATTACTAACGTCGTGCTTATGGGAAGCGGTGAGCCATTAGATAATTACGATAACGTTATTGCCTTTTTAAGAGAGCTTGCTCTTACAGATAATCTTAACGTTAGCCCAAGAAACGTTAGCCTTTCGACGTGCGGATTGGTAGAGGGTATGTACAAGCTTGCCGAAGAAGGGTTACCCCTTAATTTAACCCTTTCATTACATGCAACAACGGATGAAAAGCGCAAAGCTATTATGCCAGTTGCAAACGCGTATTCTATTGAAGAAATAATTAAAGCTTGCAAATATTATTTTAATAAAACGGGTAGAAGATTTATTTTTGAATACTCGCTGGTTAAGGGGATTAACGATAAGGATGAAGATGCGTTACAGCTCATTGCTCTACTAAAAGGGCTACCTTGCCACGTTAATTTAATTCGACTTAATGAAGTTGAAGAAACGGGTTTAAAGCGGACGGATGATAAAAGCGCTTACGCCTTTCAGGCAAAGCTACAAGCAGGCGGACTTTCGGCAACCGTAAGGCGCCTTATGGGTAGTGATATTGAAGGCGCTTGCGGACAATTAAGAAATAAACATATTGGAGGAAACGGCAATTAAAGGCCAGATTATTTGCGCAAGCAGTAACAAGTATACGGTTGACTTAAACGGGCAAACGATAGTTATTAATGCGCGAAAAAAAATTAAATATAAAAGTGGTGATATATTAACCGGTGACTTCGTTGAAATAGAAAACGGTGCAATAAGTGCCGTTTACCCAAGAACTTCGCGCTTTTACCGACCAAACGTTGCAAATATAGATACACTTTTAATTACAATTAGTCAAATTCCAAAACCAGACTACCGCATCGTTGACAAATTACTGCTCTCTGCATGTTACTCCGACATTGAATATGCTATCGTAGTAAATAAATGCGATTTGGGTAACGATACCTATCAATATATTATAAAACATTATAATTTTTGTAAAATTTTTGCCATCTCAACAGTTACGTGTGAGGGCATTGATGAGTTAAAAGAGTATTTAAAAGGAAAGACTGTTGCATTTGCCGGTCAATCTGCGGTGGGAAAAACTTCTATTTTAAATTGTATTTTAAATACTGAATATAGAGTTGGGCATCTTTCTGAAAAGCTTGAGCGTGGCAAACACACCACTACCGGCTCTCGTATTGTAAAAGGAGAAAATTTTGCGGTGCTTGATACGCCGGGATTTTCTGAAATTGCCGTTGATATGTCGCCTGATGACGTACCAAACAATTTTCCACCATACGGGGATTACTTAAATAGGTGCAAATATCCCGATTGTAAGCATTTTAACGAACCTGACTGTTCTGTTATAAACGCAGTTAAAAATGGAATTTTGTCTGCTGACAGACATGATCGATATAAAGAAATATTAAAGGAAATACAAACTAATTATGTTACAAGATACGATAAAAAACACTAAAATAATGATTGCGCCTTCAATCCTATC
>JAFTIY010000010.1 GCA_017456665.1 Clostridia bacterium
AGTTTTGCAACTATCATTAGAAAAAGCCTTTATGGATGTTTTTTTTGTAAAGTGTTGACAAACGTTTGATTATGATATATAATAACTTATTATTAAAAAAATTTGTTACGCACGTAGCGTAAAGAGGCTTATTATGATTTGGGATATCTGTTTTTACGTAGCGTTGGCCATAACGGTTATTTTTACCGTATGGTCGGTATCGGTTGCAAAACACCGCAAAGAATTTAACAAAAACGTAGACGTAATAATTTTATTTGCGGTAGGCGCTTTTCTTTCTGCAACCATCGTGTTTATTCCCATATACAATCAAGTTATTCCCGGCGATTCTTCAAGCGTAATAAAAACTCTGCTAATAGCCGTTCATAACGCTATAAGGCTGTTTGTAGTAGATGCCGATTATCAATTTATTATCGATAACGTAAATAGTGTGCAGAGGGTGATTACGCCTTGGTATACCTTATACGTATGCTTGCTTTACGTGGCTTGCCCGGTATGCACCTTCGGCGTTATTTTATCATTCTTTAAAAACGTAAGCGCCATAGTAAGATTAATTTTTGCATATTTTAATCCGTTATTTGTGTTTTCTCAGCTCAACGAAAAAACTTTAGCGCTCGCAACCGATTTAAAAAATAACGAAAAGCGTAGAGTTATAGTATTTTGTAACGTAAATGCTGAAGACGATGGAACAAGCGAACTTATTGGCGAAAGTAAAAAAATAGGAGCAATTTGCTTTAAAAAAGAAATAGAAAACGTTAACTTCGGCATCCACTTTAATAGGGCAGAGGTGCAGTTTTTCTTAATTAGCGAAGATAATAGCGAAAATCTTACCGAGGCGGTACATCTAGTAGAGCTTTACGGCGATACGCCAAACAGCTATTTATACTTACTTTCTAATACTATTGACGGCGAATTATTTTTGTCGATCGCGCGCGATAAAAAAATGCAGGTAAGAAGAATTAACGAAGCGCAGTCGCTTGTAAACCACAATTTGTATCACGGTGGCGAAGTTCTTTTTAATAAGGCTAAAGAAGTTAAAGGGGAAAGTGAAAAAGTTATTTCGGCAATTATAGTCGGGCTTGGAAAATACGGTAAAGAAATGCTTAAAACGTTGCTTTGGTATTGCCAAATGGACGGCTATAAGTTGATTATCAATGCTTTTGATAAAGATAAATACGCAAAAGATAAGTTCACGGCAGAGTGCCCCGAGATTATGGACGAGCGATATAATTGGGTAATTGCCGAGGGAGAGGCGCAATACGGCGTTGAAATTTACGACGATTGCTACGTTGAAGGCTACGAGTTTATTAAAAAGATTAAAAAAATTACAGATGCAACTTACGTTTTCGTTGCACTTGGTAGTGACGAAGAAAATATTAAAACGGCAGTTAATTTAAGAACTGTGTTTGAGCAAATGGGAATCAATCCCATTATTCAGGCTGTAGTTTATAATTCTCAATTTGCAAGCTCTTTACAAGGTGTAACTAACTTTAAAAATCAGCCTTACGCTATAGATTTTATAGGAGATTTACGTTCTATTTATTCTGAAGGCGTTATATTAGACAGTAAGCTGGAAGAAGAGGCTTTAAAACGCCATAAAAAGTACGGTAACGAAATTGAATTTTGGCAGTATGAATACAACTACCGCTCTTCGATTGCAGCCGCTCTCCATATGGACGCGCGCATTAAATGCAATATTAAGGGGGCAAACAAGCCCGAAGAAGAGCTTACCGAGCAAGAAAGGGAAAATATAGAAAGACTAGAGCACCGCAGATGGAATGCCTATATGCGCAGTCAGGGGTATATTTACAGCGGGTCAAAAGAAAAAAGCAGCCGCAACGACTTGGGTAAAATGCATAACGATTTGGTGGATTTTGATAGCTTATCTGAAGAAGAAAAACGAAAAGACAGTAGGGTAGGAACTAAATAAAATCGCGCTATAGGTTGATTAAACGGCAATTTGAGTAATTTATCGGTATAAAATATGAAAAACGCTTTAAGCAAAAAACTTAATAACATAATCAATTTTTTATTTCCGTTAAAGCATACTTGCAACGTTTGCGGAAGAGAAATTTTTAGCGGTGAATATTTTTGTGACGACTGTATAAAAGATTTGCCCGTTAACGATAAGGTAATTTGCTCGCACTGCGGCAGAAGAGTTTTTAACAACGAAGAATATTGTAATTCGTGCAACGGGCGCGAAACTTATTTCGATAGAGCGCGAAGCGCCTACGTTTACGCCCATCCGATAGATAAGCTTATAGGTGGGCTAAAGTATCACGGAAAAAGATATTTGGCTAACGTTTTAATAGAAAGGGTGGTAGCCGTTTACTATCAAAATTTATTTGCAGCGGATTTTGTGATATATACTCCGATGAGCGAAGAGCGCCGCCGCGAGCGCGGATATAATCAAGCAGAGCTGCTTGCTCGCGCCTTTTGCGAAAAAACCAAGCTTGAGCTACGCGGAGATATCGTGATAAAAACAAAAGAAACTCAAAGGCAAGCGGTAACTCAATCGGCAAAGGAGCGCAAGAGTAATTTGCAGGGAAGCTTTTCGGTTGTGAACAAAAAAGAAGTTGAAGGAAAAAACATTATTTTAATAGACGACGTAATGACTACCGGCGCAACGGTAGAGCTTATTTGTGAAAAATTAAAAAGGGCAAAAGCAAATAAAATTTTTGTTTTAGTGGTTGCTTCTGTTAGCAAAGGTGAGGAAGGAAAACTCCGTTAATCAACTCATAGGCTAACTTTTTATAAACTTAAATGGGACGTTACGTTAAATTATTGGTTTTTTAAAAAAATAAGCATGCTTTAATTAAAGGGTATTTTATTAGCCACTTGTGTGATGGCGCTAATTAAAAATAAGGAGCTACAATGAAACACGACGATTACAATCAGCCGTTATTCGATATGCTTAGCGAGGGCAAAAAGCCGGGTGCACCTGAAGGAATTCCCGTGATTTCTATTTTAAACAAGCTTAATGGCTTGTACGACGCAGGCGAATACGAAAAGGCAAAAGCAGTTATCGATTATTGGATTAACGATAGTGAGGTTATAGGCGACGACCGCGGCCAGTATACGGTTTTGGCAGAGGGGTTGTGGCTTTGTTACCAAACTAACGATTGCGAGAGCGCGTTAAAATATGCCGATATTGCGATTAATCTTACTCAATCCACCTCGGCTATAGGGGAGGTTGATTTAGCTCTGTTAATCGTTGCCGCGGCAAATGCTATTTGCGTTTTCGGCGAGGCCGGTAAAGCTCTTGAGTTGTATGATAGGGCGTTGCTTTTTTTAGAGGGTAATTTAAAAAACGGCGATTCGCGTTTGATAGCTTGCTACAATAATAGGGCAATGGCGCATGCAAAAAACGGCAGTTTAGCAAAAGCAACCAACGATTTTTACAAGGCGCTCGAGCTTTCTAAAAATGCATGCTGCTACGATTTAGCTTTAACGTATTTGAATATGTCTACCGTTTATTTTAATCGCAACGACCTTCAGGTCGCAAGAGAATACGCTAAAAATTGCTTTGATGTTCTTATGCGTAACGCAAATCCATCTGATGAATATTATTCGTATATCTGCAAGAGATTCTATTCGCTATTGTTTGAGCTTGGCGAGCTTTTTTTGCTCGCTAAACTTAAAAAAGTAAATGAGCAATAAAAGGCAAATTGCTTATTAGTCAAAATTTACTTAAATTTTTTTCAAAAGGGTATTGACAAGTTAAAAAAAGTGTGTTAATATAAAGGCGTAAAAAGAGTTTAGGAGGTAACTGCCGATGGGCTCACAACCTAAAGCCGGTAAATATGCCGGCACGAAAACTGAGAAAAACCTTTGGGAGGCTTTTGCTGGCGAATCGCAGGCTAGAAATAAATATACGTATTTTGCCTCTGCTGCTAAAAAAGCAGGATATGAGCAAATCGCCGAACTTTTTTTAAAGACTGCCGAGAATGAGAAAGAACACGCAAAATTATGGTTTAAGGCGTTAGGAGAACTCGGTACAACGGAAGAAAATTTGCTTTCTGCAGCAATTGGCGAAAACGCAGAATGGACTGATATGTACGAAAGAATGGCAAGAGAAGCTGAAGAAGAAGGATTTGTTCAGCTTGCAGCCCAGTTCCGCGGTGTAGCGGCAATTGAAAAGGCACACGAAGAAAGATACCGTGCCCTTCTTGCGAATGTTGAGAGTAATCAGGTTTTTATAAAAGGAGAAGAAGTTGTTTGGGAGTGCCGCAACTGCGGTCATGCAGTAGCAAATACACATGCTCCCGAAGTTTGCCCCGTTTGTAACCACCCTAAGAGTTATTTCGAAGTTAAGAAAAATAATTTTTAACAACTGAATAAGCATATATATAGCAACGCTGAAAAATGCGTTGCTTTTTTATGCTATCAATATTTTTATAGGGTAATCAGCAACTATAAATAAAAACTTTAATAGAGAAAAAAAGTCGGAATAATCCGACCTTTTTTTATTTTAAAAGAGCAGTTAATCGCGCTATACGGGCACTTTTGCATATTTTAGTTAACTTAATTAATAATTATTTATCCCTTTCTAAATTCGCGTGGGCTTACTTTAAAGGTTCTTTTAAATATTTTTGAAAAATAGTTGTAATCGGGTATTCCGCATTTTTGGGCGATTACGTTAACGGGTAAATGGGTTTGTTTTAGTAATGAACACGCCGTTTTTAATCTTCTCATTTTAACGTATTCTGCCGGAGTTGTGCAAAAATATTCTTTAAAAACAGAATAAATTTCGCTGTGCGAAAGATGAAAAGCAGAGCATAAGGTTGATACCGATAAATCAGCCGTAATATGCTTATTTATATATTCATCCAGCAATATATCAATTTTATTCTCGTTTGAATTAATCCAATTTTTTAAGTATTCGTATCCGGCACACGCGTCTAATATTTTAATTGCAGAGTCTATTTTATCCGTATTTATAGACGGTAATTGGTCAAAAAGCTTTATCAATTTTTTGCTTAAGTCTTTAGGAAGATTTTTTTTAATAACCGAAAAATCGCAATTATTCGGAGTTTTAATTTGCCCAACAACGATATACCCTATAATTTTATCCTTAAACAAAATTGGTGAAACACATTCTAAAAGGCCGGCGTGGCAGGTATATAAATACTGCTCACGTGTTTTTTTGCATTGGGAAAAAGCGTTTTTATCGCAAAGCTTGCATCTTTCGTTCATTTCGCTATCCGTTCGCAAAAGAGCGCAAAAGGGCGAAAATTTTTCAGGATAAAAGCAAAGCTCGTTTTCTGCATTGTCGTATATGCAAATTTTTATATTAGTCAAATTGTAAAAATGGCGAAGAAGCTCTTGCATTTTTTGTAAATTATAATCTTCCATATTAGTATTCCTTAATACAAAATTACCATATTTATATATAAATTATACTATACACGCCAACGTAAATCAAGTAAAATAAGGGCGTAGAGGTGTAAAATGAACTATTTGAGCTTTGATATAGGTACTACGGGCTGTAAATGCCAGCTGTTTTCAGAAGACGCAAGTATTCTTTACTATGAGTTTATTGAATACGATTTTAAGTTAATTGAAAACGAAAATTACGTAAACGTAGATGCGATTTGGCATCATTTAACAGCGATGCTCGAAAGGGTTGCAAAAAAACACGATATTTCTTCAATATGTATATCTTCCCTTGGTGAGTCCTTCGTTTTGCTGGATAAAGACGATAATATTTTATTTTATCCCATGCTTTACACCGATCCGCGCGGAGAAGATGAAGCACAAATTATTAAAAATAAAATAGGCGAAGACCGTGCATTTTTTATTACGGGCGTTGTTCCGCATAGCATGTATTCGTTATCAAAGCTTTTATGGATAAAAAATAACCGCCCCGATTTATTTGCAAAGGCAGATAAGATTATGCTTACCTGCGATTATTTTGGTTATCTTTTAACGGGAAAAAGAGTTATAGATTATTCTTTGGCGGCCAGAACGGGTGCGTTTGATATAGAAAAAATGCAGTTTTCAAACGAAATTCTCCATGAGCTTGGAATTTTAAGTGATATGTTTTCTGTTCCGATGCGCGCAGGTAGCATCGTTGCGCCTATAAAGCCCGAAATAATAAGGGATTATAAAATAAAGGGCTCACCGGTTTTAGTGCTTGGCTCGCACGATCAGGTTTGTGCGGCCCTTGGGGCAGGCGTATTAGAGGTTGGCGACTCCGTAGACGGAATGGGTACGGTAGAATGTATAACAACCTTGTTTAGCAGTAAGCCGACCGATGCAACGATGGGTAAGCAAGGATATCCTTGTGTTCCGTACGCGGTAGAGGGCACTTACTGTACGTATATTTTAAATTATTCGTGCGGCTCTACCGTTAACTGGATGCGCAAAAAAATTATGCACGGCTATAGTGGAGATAAATCAAACTTTTTTGATTATATTGAGGAGCAAATGGATGAAGGGCCAACGGGCATTTTAACTTTGCCTTATTTTGGTGGGGCAAGTACTCCTTATCAAAATTTAGGAGCTAAAGGTGCAATAATTAATTTAACTACGCAAACAAGCGATTGCAATTTGTATAAATCTTTGCTTGAAGGAACGGCTTTCGAAATGAGATTAAACGCACAAACAGTAGAAAAATACGGCGTTAAAATTAACAATGCGGTGGCAACCGGCGGAGGGGCTAATTCAAAAAAGTGGCTGCAAATAAAGGCAGATATACAAAACTTAAAAATAAAAACGCTGCGCTCTTCAGAGGGCGGTTTGTGCGGATGCGCTATGCTGCAAGCAGTTGCTCTTAAACAGTTTAACAATTTGTCGCAGGCAAAAGAGGCGTTCGTTTGGTATGATAAAGAGTTTGTTCCAATAAATGAAGAACGTTTGGCTTATGAAAAATATTACGAAAAATATAAAAAAATCTATAAAGCAATAAAGGAGTTTTACTAATATGAAATTTGCATTGTATTTTGGAAACAGAGGATTTATGCCCGGTGAACTTATTACCGGGGCTCGTGCCGATATGATAAAAGCCGTAACCGAAGCTGGGTATGAATATATTGCAATGGATGAGCATTT
The DNA here is from genome assembly GCA_017456665.1 of Clostridia bacterium. Classification (GTDB taxonomy): domain Bacteria; phylum Bacillota; class Clostridia; order Christensenellales; family Borkfalkiaceae; genus HGM11416. The sequence goes on from JAFTIY010000010.1 coordinate 7,051, forward strand.
AACCCGTTACGGTGCTATAGAAACGCGCGACGAGGGTAGGCTTTATCACGATTGGCTTAAAAGTCACGAAGGGGAGTACGATGGAGTAATTTTATGTATGCCCATTTTTATAGATGAAAACGGTGCTATTACCGCTCTGCAAGACGCAAACGTTCCCGTACTTATGCAGGCGTATCCCGACGAAATAGGAAAAATGGATTTTAAACACCGCCGTGATGCTTACTGCGGAAAATTTTCTGTTACCGACGTTTTCTACCAATATAAACTTCCTTTTACGGTAATGAAGCCGCACGTCGTTCATCCCTTAAGTAAAGAATTTAAGCAAAATTTAGATGATTTTGCCGCTATTTGTAGGGTAGTTAAGGGTATGAAGCGCTTTAATTTAGGTTGTATCGGTGCAAGAACTACTGCATTTAAAACGGTGCGCTTTGATGAGGTAACCCTTCAAAGATACGGTATTAACGTAGAAAGCTTTGATCTATCTGAGTTAATTTTTAAGGTTCAAGCAAAAGCTGATAACGAACAAGCAGTTCTCGATAAAATAAAAAGGCTTAAAAACTACGCCGACTTTTCGCAAGTGCCTGAAAAAAATATGCTTATGCTTGCAAAAATTTCGGTTGTAATTGACGAATATATAGAAGAATATCACTTAGATGCAATTACTCTTCGTTGTTGGAACGAAATGGAAACTATCTTACGCGTTTGTCCCTGCGTGCTAATTTCAGAGCTAAACGATAGGGGAATTGTGTGCTCTTGCGAAATAGATTTAACGAGCGCAATAACTATGCGCGCAATGCAGCTTGCAAGCGGCAAGCCAACTGCCTGCTTAGATTGGAACAATAACTACGGCAACGATGAAAATAAGGTTATTTTGTTCCATTGCGGCCCGGTTGCTCAATCACTTATGACTGGAAAAGGAATGGTTACCGAGCATAAAATGTTTGCAAAAGGAGATTCGGGTAGCGGTTGGGGAACTAACGAAGGCAGAATTGCTCCGTTTAAAATGACCTTTTCTAACGGCTTTACCGAAGATGGCAAGCTTAAGGTTTACGTAAGTGAAGCTAAATTTACCGATGATCAAATTGAAGGTGCATTTTTTGGCTGTGGAGGCGTTGCTGAAATACCTGATTTACAAAATAAACTCGTTCGCCTTGCAAAAGGTGGATTTAAGCATCACACCACGGTAGGCGTTGGCCATATGAAATACGTTTTAGAGGAGGCTTTTAAAACCTATCTTGGTTATGAAATCGTTGATATTGAGGGATAAATTATGTTGAGCAGTTTAAAAGAAGTTATTAATGAAGGAAAAGAAAAAAATATTGCAATAGGTAGCTTTAATACTCCTAACCTAGAATGCTTAATAGCTGTACTAAACGCTGCCGAGCAATTAAACGTACCGGTAATTATCGCTCACGCGCAATGTCACGAAAACGTTGCTCCGCTAGATAAAATTGGGCCTGTAATGTTAGAGCTCGCAAAGCGCAGTAGGGTAAAAGTTTGCGTTCATTTAGATCACGGCGAAAATTTTGAGTATTGCAAGCGTGCCATAGATCTTGGCTTTACTTCGGTTATGATAGATTATTCTAATCTATCTTACGTAGAAAACGTAAAGGGAACTAAAAAGGTTGTAGAATACGCTCATCTTCATAATGTAGACGTAGAAGCCGAATTGGGCGCGCTTCCACAGCGCGAAGGTGGGGAAAATACAACTGAAATTGAAGATATTACCAAGCTATATACTAAGCCCGAGCTCGTTTGCGATTTTATTGATCAAACGGGCATTGATGCGCTTGCAATAGCGTTTGGCACGGCGCACGGTATATATAAAAGTAAGCCTATATTAAATATGGATATTATTACTAAGGTGCGCGAACGCACCTCTTTACCCTTGGTAATGCATGGCGGTAGCGGTATTTCAGCTGAGGATTATAAAGAAGTTATTTTCCGCGGAATTAACAAAATAAATTATTACTCGTATATGGCGTATGCCGGTTATGAAAGTGCAAAAAGCTTAACAGAGCAAAAGCATTCTGATTTCTTTCATAATCTAGCCTTACACGCTCAAAACGCAATGCAAGAAAACGCTTTAAAAACTTTAAAGATTTTTAGTAATATGGAGTAACGATGAAGGGTAAAATTTCTAATTTTCAACAGTTAGCAAGTTTGCGTCGTTATACGCTAACCGAAGGCGGGGAAAAGGGGCTTGACGTTATTGATTGTGATAACGGAAAAATTCGCTTTTTAATTAACGTAAGTAAAGCGTGTGATATTATGCAGCTCTATCACGAAGGGCAAAATCTTTCGTTTATATCAAAAAACGGATTTACAAAAAGAGAAACACCTTTTATAAACAGATTTGAAGGCGGTATGCTTTATACCTGCGGTTTAGATAGCGTAGGGGCGCGAACGGGTTACGAATTACACGGTACGTTGCACAATATTCCTGCTCAAATTGTTCAAGCCGAATGTAATGAGAAGGGTATTGTTATACAGGCGATTATACGTGATAGCGCGCTTTTTGGTAAAAACTTGGTGTTAAAGCGCAAAATATTTTCATCCGTGCAAAGTCAAAGCATTACGCTAGAAGATTCGCTTGTTAACGAGGGCTTTAATGATGAAAATTATTGTTTGTTGTATCACGTTAATTTAGGTTATCCCATGCTCGACGAAGGCTGTGATATTATTGCAAACGTTAACAGTTGTACGTCTAGAACTGAATGGGCTGAACAAAATAAGCAAAGCGCGTATAAAATTGATGCTCCAATAATAGGGCAAGAAGAAACTTGCTATTTTTTAAATTTGAATAAGCCGGAAATTTCACTTGTTAATAGTAAAATCAATAAGAGGTTTACTCTTTCTTATTCTAGTCAAAATCTTACGAACTTCGTAGAGTGGAAGAGCATGGCAAGCGGAGATTATGCGTTGGGCTTTGAGCCGTGCACAACGCTGTTAGACGATAAATTTGAATATAAAAAGATTAAGGCTAACGAGCAAATTAACTTTTGGGTTACGTTAAGTATAGAAAAAACAAGCGGAAATTAATAATCCGCTTGTTTTTTAAAACAGCCGTTAATCGCGCTATAGATGGCTTTTTGAGAAATTATTATATAAAGAGCAGTATGTAGTATATATCGTTTTTTTAATAGGCGACGACACAATCAATGGTTGATTTTTAAAGAAAACAACTAATACTTTAATATAAGCCTTATTTTATCAACCACTTGTTGTTACACAGCCTTAAAATAAAAGCACACTATCTTTTACGTTAATTGCAAAAGTATAGTGTGCTATATTTTTTAGAAGTTAATTTTTTGTTGAATAAACGCTGCAACTTCATCGGCGTTCATTCTAATTTGGCTCATAGTGTCGCGGTCGCGAATGGTAACGGTATTATCCTCAAGCGTATCAAAGTCGATGGTTACGCAGTAGGGCGTGCCGATTTCGTCTTGACGGCGATAGCGTTTACCTATAGAGCCCGCTTCATCGTAGGTGCACATAAACTGCTTTGAAAGTTTGCGGTAAAGTTCGCGTGCCTTTTCGCCGAGATTTTTCTGCAGGGGTAAAATTGCAACCTTATATGCTGCTATAGCGGGGTGGAAGTGCATAACCACTCTGGTGTCGCCTCCATCAAGCTGTTCTTCATCGTACGCTTCAGATAAAAGCGCGAGCATTAAACGGTCTGCACCGATAGAGTATTCAATAACGAAGGGAATATATTTTTCGTTAGTGAACGGATCGTTATAGAGCATACTCTTGCCCGAATATTCTTGGTGGCGCTTAAGGTCGAAGTCGGTACGGTTGTGGATGCCGTTAAGCTCTGACCAGCCCATGGGGAAGAGGTACTGAATATCACAAGCAGCGCGTGCATAGTGCGCTAATTTTTCGTGATCTTTAAAGCGTAAGTGATTTTCATTTAAACCGAGGTCTAATAAAAATTCGTGAGCTTTTTGCTTATAAAATTCGTAATATTCGCCGTCAGTTCCTTCCTTGCAGAACCATTGGTGCTCCATTTGCTCGAATTCTATAGTTCTAAAAATAAAGTTACCGGGGGTAATTTCGTTTCTGAACGCCTTACCAATTTGGCCTATACCGAAGGGAACTTTAGCTCTCGTAGTGCGTTGAACTGATAAAAAGTTAACAAATTCGCCTTGTGCCGTTTCGGGGCGGATGTAAATGGTATCCTTATCGCCCTCAGTTACCCCGCGTGAGGTTTGGAACATAAGGTTAAACGTTCTAATATTGGTAAAGTTAGATTTTCCGCATTTTGGGCACGCAACTTTATGCTCAAATATATACGCTTCCATCTCTTCGTTTGTCATCGTGTCGGGATTAACTGCGCCTTTAGAGTGGTTTTCGATTAAGGTATCTGCTCTATGGCGGGTTTTACATTCTTTACAGTCCATTTTAGGATCAGAAAATGATGCGGTGTGGCCGCTAGCGTCCCAAACGGTGGGGTTCATAAGGATTGCCGCGTCAATGCCAAAAGAATTGTCGCTTTCTTGAACGAAGCGCTTCCACCAACAGCGTTTTACGTTGTTTTTAATTTCAACGCCTACCGGGCCGTAGTCCCAAGTGTTGCCCATGCCGCCGTATATTTCGCTGCCGGGAAAAATTATTCCGCGTGATTTGCAAAGGTTAACCAATTTATCCATGGTAACCGCTCTTTTTTCTTCCATAAATCTCCTTAAATCTAACGATGTTTATCTTTTATGCTTACTACCAATATATTTTACTTTTATTTTACAACTTTGTCAACGTTTTTTACATTATTTAATAACTTTATCACTTCAACGGGGTTATTATGCCGCAACGTGGGGGAGATATATTAATATATAATATATTGAGAACGCGTGCGCGCGATAAAACTTTTTAAAAAATTTTATACACAATATATTGTGTTTGGATAAAATTTTTTTGTATCCATTTTTTGAATATTTTTTTTGCATTTTTAAAGGTGGAAAAGTTGTTTAAAACACCTTTTTTTAAAGCTCTCTGCGCCTTGCTTCAAAAGGCAATTAAAAAGGGTGCGTTTTTTGCAAAAAATACACTTCAAAGTGTTTTTGCGTTGCAATAAAAACACGGCAAATTATGTATTTTATACACAATATATAGTGTGTGAAAAAAAATTTCACACACAATATGTTGTGTTTTTGCTTGACTTAAATATTATACTGTGTTATTATATAGTCCCACAGGAACAAGAGCGATAATTTACGTAAAAAAAAGCTAAAAAAAGGTAAAAATTTTTTAGCCTTTTATTTTAACCCCTTTTTGCGGAAAGAGGGGGTAAAATCGGGTGAATTTGAAGGTGAAAAATGTTATTGCTCATCCGCAATAATTACGCGTATCGCCACAAAAAAAGTGGCAATCAAGGAGGATGTAATGTATCAGGTAATCAAAAGAGACGGCGAAATAGTTAGTTTTGACCTTTCTAAAATCAGCGCTGCAATAGCAAAGGCTTTTGAAGCTACTCAAAAGCCATACGACCAAAACGTAATAGATTTTATTGCGCTTAAGGTTACGGCAGACTTTGTAAATAAAGTAAAAGACGGCAAAATTGCCGTTGAAGAAATTCAAGACAGCGTAGAGAAGGTGCTTTCTGAAGCAGGTTACCACGACGTAGCAAAATGTTACATTTTATACCGTAAAAATCGCGAAAAATTACGTAATATTAAGTCTACGATTATCGACTATAAAGAGGTTGTTAACAGTTACGTAAACGCACTCGATTGGCGCGTTAAAGAAAATTCTACCGTAACTTATTCGGTTGGTGGCCTTATTTTAAGTAACTCAGGTGCGATTACGGCAAACTATTGGTTGAGCGAAATTTACGATCAAGAAATAGCAGAGGCTCACCGCAACACCGAAATTCACATTCACGACCTTTCTATGCTTACCGGTTATTGTGCAGGTTGGTCGTTAAAGCAACTTATTAAAGAGGGGTTGGGCGGTGTTCCCGGTAAAATTACGTCTTCGCCCGCAAGCCACCTTGCAACGTTATGTAACCAAATGGTAAACTTCCTCGGAATAATGCAAAACGAATGGGCTGGAGCTCAAGCGTTTTCATCATTCGATACCTATCTTGCTCCATTCGTTAAGGTAGATAATCTTTCTTACCGTGAGGTTAAAAAGTGCATTGAGTCATTTATTTACGGCGTAAACACACCAAGCCGTTGGGGAACGCAAGCTCCGTTTTCTAACATCACTTTAGACTGGACTATTCCCGCAGACCTTGCCGAGCTTCCCGCAATCGTTGGCGGTAAGGAAATGGACTTTAAGTATAAAGACTGTAAAAAAGAAATGGATATGGTTAACAAAGCCTTTATCGAGGTTATGATTGAGGGTGATGCTAACGGAAGAGGCTTCCAATATCCCATTCCCACTTATTCTATTACTAAAACTTTTGACTGGTCTGAAACTGAAAACAACAAACTTTTATTTGAAATGACGGCTAAATACGGCACTCCGTATTTTAGCAACTATATAAACAGCGATATGGAACCGAGCGACATCAGAAGTATGTGCTGCCGCTTACGCCTTGACCTTCGTGAACTCCGTAAAAAATCCGGCGGATTCTTTGGCAGTGGCGAAAGCACCGGTTCGGTTGGCGTTGTAACCATCAATATGCCGCGTATTGCATACCTTGCTCAAGACGAAACCGATTTTTATAAGCGTTTAGATAGGCTTATGGATATTTCTGCTCGCTCACTCAAAATTAAGCGTACCGTAATTTCTAAATTGCTCGACGCAGGCTTATATCCTTATACCAAACGCTATTTAGGCACGTTTAACAATCACTTCTCCACCATCGGTCTTATCGGTATGAACGAGGCTTGTTTAAACGCTAAATGGTTAAGATGCAACCTTATTGATGAAAGAGCGCAAAAGTTCACTCAAAACGTTTTAAATCACATGCGTGAAAGGCTTTCTGACTATCAAGAAATGTACGGCGATCTTTATAACCTCGAGGCTACGCCTGCAGAATCTACCACTTACAGAATGGCTAAACACGACGTTAAGGATTTTCCCGATATTATTACGGCTGCGCCCAAAGGTGAAACTCCTTATTATACCAACAGTTCACACTTGCCGGTTAACTACACCGATGATATTTTCTCTGCTCTCGAAATTCAAGACGAGCTTCAAACGCTTTATACTTCCGGTACTGTTTTCCACGCGTTTATAGGCGAAAAGATGCCCGATTGGAAGTCTGCGGCTAATCTCGTTAGAAAAATTGCAGAAAATTATAAGCTCCCTTACTATACTCTTTCTCCTACCTATTCGGTTTGTAAAAATCACGGCTACATTAACGGCGAGCAATACGTTTGCCCCGTTTGCGGATCAACCACCGAGGTTTACAGCCGTATAACCGGTTATTACCGTCCCGTTCAAAACTGGAACTCGGGCAAGGCAAAAGAGTTTAAAGACAGAAAGCTTTACGACGTTTTAAACCCCGATTATCAGCCTAAAGCTTTAGTTAAGCCGGTTGAAGAGGCTCAAGAACAACCCGCTTGTACCAAGCAAGAGGTGGCGGCTTTAACAAAATTAACCCTCTTTACAACTGCTACTTGCCCAAGATGTAAGGCAATTAAGATGATGTTTAATAAGAGCAACGTTGATTTTGACACCGTTGACTGCTACGAAAATACAGAGTTAGTTAACGCTTATGGAGTTACTAACGCGCCTACCTTGATAGTTCCCACTCAAAACGGAGTTGAAATTTATCGCGGAGAGAGCGATATACGCGCCTTTTACGATAAAAACTTAAGAGGCTAATAGGTTACTATTTTATCTGTTTAATAACGACTTTTATTAGTTGCCCGCCGAGTATATTACCGTCGGGCAATTTAACTCTTTTACTGTTTTTTGTTATGGGAAAATTTTACAAATAACGGCCTATAACGCAATTAACTATACATTTGGAGAGATTTTTATGTACGATATTATTATAATCGGCGCAGGTGCTGCAGGTATGAACGCCGCGCTTTACGCTTTAAGAAACGGCAAAAGCGTACTTCTTTTTGAAGGCGACGCAATAGGTGGCCAAATTTCTAATTCGCCAAAGGTAGAAAACTTTCCTACTATTCCCGCTATTAGCGGAAGCGAGTTTGCCGATAAATTTTTTGATCAAATAACCGAACACGGTGCTGAATTTGAATACGATCAGGTTAAGAGCGTTCAAAAAACAGGCAGTTTTTTTACCGTTAAAACCGATTATAGCACCTACGAGGCAAAAAGTGTTATTGCGGCGGTTGGCGTTAAGCATAAACATATAGGAGTTCCCGGTGAAACCAGCCTTTTAGGTAAGGGCATATATTACTGCGCGCTTTGCGACGGGCCTTTTTATAAGGATAAAGAGGTTGTTTTAATAGGAGATGGAAACACGGCAATGCAGTACGCAATAGTGCTTTCTAATATTTGCTCAAAAGTTTATCTTTTAACTTGGATGGATAAATTTTTTGGCGATAAAGCGCTTGAAAAGGTTATACGCAATAAGCCTAATATAGTTCATATGCCAAATACTCAAACCGTTGCCTTTCACGGAGAGGGTGGGCTTACTGCAGTTGAAGATTTAGATAAAATCAGCGGAGAAAATAAGCTTTTAAACATTACGGGCGCGTTTGTGGCTATAGGTCAAGTTCCCGAAAACGAGCAGTTTGCTCATTTAGCAAAGCTCGATAACGCGGGTTATTTTATTGCAAACGAGCAGGATATGTCTACCTCAACCCCGGGCTTTTTCGTTGCCGGCGACTGTAGGGCTAAAAAGATGCGCCAGCTTGCTACCGCAATTTCTGATGGAGCGCTCGCTGCAGTTTCTGCCTGCAATTATATCGAAAAATTGGGCTAAAACGGTTGTTTTTTGTGCAATTTTTTGGTAGAATATAGGCAAAGCACGTATGAAAACAGTTAATTTGAACAAAGCCGTTGAGCAAAACGGCGTTATAGCAATAGTTAGGGGAGTTAAAGCTTGCGATATTCTTTCGCTCTTTAACGCGCTATACGAGGGCGGAATTACCGTTGCCGAAATAACATTTGGTAAATTTTCCGATGAGCAAACGTTTGAGCAGTTAAAACTTGCAATCGATAATTTTTCTGATAAAATGAAGATTGGAGCGGGCTCGGTTATTACCTTAGATCGTGCAAAGCTAGCGGTAAAAGCGGGTGTTGAGTATATAGTTTCGCCCGTTACCGATGGCGAAATTGCTCGCTTTGCAATCGAAAACAACGTGCAAGTTATTTGCGGCGGATTAACTCCTAACGAGATTTTTTACGCTTATAAAAACGGGGCAAGTTTGGTAAAGGTTTTTCCCGCAGGGTACTTTGGCCCAAACTATATTAAGGAGTTAGCTGCACCACTGGGTAAAATTCCGCTCGTTTGCTTTGGCTCGATTACCACCGAAAACGCCGGAGAATATATAAAGGCAGGTGCAGTAGGTGTAGGGGTAGGCAGTGCTCTTATTGATTTAAACGCGATTTCTCGCGGTGATTTTGATAAGATTAAGCAAAACGCACAAAACTTTTGCACAATAGTAAGTAGGGCAAAAAACAACAAATAAAGCAAACTTTTTATAAATGTATAAAAATAATTGACTTGCTTAAATTAAAAGTGTATAATTATTTGTGGCGAATGGGGGTTTTTGTAAAAAAATTGCCATTTTGCTATATAAAAAGGTTAAAAAATAAAATTTTATAGTATTTTTTGGAGGACACAAAAAATGGCAAAAGTAAGAGTTGGTATCAACGGTTTCGGTCGTATCGGTCGTCTCGCTTTCAGACAAATGTTTGATGCAAAGGGTTACGAAATAGTAGCTATTAACGATTTAACCGATGCAAAGATGCTCGCACACCTTTTAAAGTATGATTCTGCACAAGGCAGATATAAAAATGCTGATGAAGTTTCTTACGAAGTTTATGAAAACGCTGGCGAAAAACAACCCAAAGGCGCAGTTATCGTAAAAGGCAAAAAGATCAACATCTACGCTGAAAAAGATGCAGCTAATATTCCTTGGAAGAAGAATAAAGTTGACGTAGTTTTAGAATGTACCGGTTTTTATACCTCTAAAGCTAAAGCTGAAGCTCACCTCAAAGCAGGCGCTAAAAAGGTTGTTATTTCTGCTCCCGCAGGCAACGATCTTCCCACTATCGTTTACAGCGTTAACGAACAAACTTTAACCGCTGAAGATAAGATCATCTCTGCAGCTTCTTGCACCACCAACTGCTTAGCTCCCATGGCTAACACCCTTAACAAACTTGCTGAAATTCAAAGCGGTATCATGACCACCGTTCACGCTTACACTGGCGACCAAATGGTTCTTGACGGACCTCACAGAAAGGGCGACTTAAGAAGAGCACGCGCTGCTGCTTGCAATATCGTTCCTAACTCTACCGGCGCTGCAAAAGCTATTGGTCTTGTTATTCCCGAACTCAACGGCAAACTTATCGGTTCAGCTCAACGCGTTCCCGTTTGCATCGGTTCTACCACTTTATTAGTTGCAGTTGTTAAAGGCGAAGTTACTAAAGAACAAGTTAACGAAGCTATGAAGAACGCTGCTAACGATTCATTCGGTTACACCGAAGAACAACTCGTTTCTTCTGATATCATCGGTATTACTTACGGTTCATTATTCGATGCTACCCAAACCATGGTTAAATATATGCCCGAATGTGATCAAACTCAAGTTCAAGTTGTTTCTTGGTACGATAACGAAAATTCTTACACCAGCCAAATGGTAAGAACTATTAAGTACTTTGCAGAACTTAACTAATTTAAATTAAAAATAGTACGCCCTTGCTTATTGCAGGGGCGTTATTTTTATACTCAAATATGCCGTTAATCGCACTATAGCCCCACTTTTTAAACAAAAAAGCTTTTTTATGGAAAAATTGAGGGGCTTTAATAAGTTTTTAATTCAATTTTACCGGCAGCAAAAGGTGCATACGGCCGATAATAAATTAATTATTACTAAAGATAAGATTTTTTAAATATTCAAATTTTGCATTGCAGTATTTATTTGATTTAAAGCTTTTTGGCATTTGCCGTTATTATTTATTAGCAAAACAAAAAGCAATAATTTTACAAAAAAATAGTTATTGCAAAAAAATGTAAAAATAATTTATTGTGTAAGGTAAAAAGTTGATTATTTTTGCCAAATGAATTATAATAGAGATAATCGTATATGATTAGTTGCGTGCTTAATGCAAATAGATGCTAGCTAAAAGCGTTATTGTTATAAGAGGTTAATTCGTACGTAACACGGCGCAGTTGTATTTTTTTGTAAATAAAGTGCTAATTTTTTATTATAGTTTAGAGCGGTTGCTGCTTAAAAAGTGGCGGTATAACGCGATTAACGCTATTTTGGAGCTTTTTATGGAAAATAAAAAAAACAATGCAAAATGTCCTTTCTGCGGGGCTGAACTTTACGTTGGCTACGAAAAGGGAACGGGTATTTGCACCGTTTGTAAAAAGCAGTTTAATAACGAAAAGGCTGTAAAGCTTTATAAAAGCATTTACGAGCAACCTAAAGAAGAAGAAAAAAAGGTTGCAAAAGGCGAAGACTACTTAGAAGTTGAGCGCATTTTAACGCGCGCAGAATTTCACTTTAAACGTAAAGACTTTGAAAAAGCCAAAACAGAGCTTGAAAGCGCGCTTAAAATTACAACTACCGATTACCGCGTTTATTTTGGTATGGTTAGGGTTCATACAAGCGATTTAACCGATTATCGAAACACTACCCATCAGGATTATTTAAACAAGGCGATTCAGGTTGCCGATTCTGAAGAAAAAAGCGTGATAATGCGCTTATACAAGGACTTTTACCAAATTTCGAAGCTTTCGGATGAGGAGATTAATCAGTATAAAGCAGAAGAAAACGAGGCTATAAAGCAAAAGCTTGAAAAAAAGCTGAAAGAGCTTATTCCCTTTTATATTAAAAAAGAAAAAAGCCTTAAAACCTATCTAATTTTTGCCCCCTTATTATTGGTTATTGGCATAGGTGTAATAGTTAGTGCAATAATACTAGGTATTGATTTATTGTTCGCGGGTGGCGTGATTGCGTTGTTTGGCGGATATATGCTAGGTAGGCTTTATTTTAACCACAAAAAAGAAGTTAAGTTGTTTAACGGCTTTTTGGATTTTTACGATGAATACGTAAATTTTAATTTTTCAATTTTGGCAGGGCGTACTATTTTAGATTGTATGAAGGTTTGCCGCGAAAACTTTGCCGAAAAGGGCAATTTAACCCATATTGAGCAAGGCTTATCTACCTTTTGCAGAGAGGTTTTAAAATCAGGTAGCGAACAGGCAAGGCGCTTTTTACTTTCACACGAGGTGCTTGGTTATTACGCAAAAGCGTTTGAATAACAATATTTTTTAATTATGTTTTAAGGGATTAAGTTTAAGTAAGGTTTACCCGAAAATAGCTCCCTCAGGGCTGTATTCGCCATGTAAAAATAGAATACTAATATGCGGATGTGGCGGAATTGGCAGACGCGCTGGTTTCAGGTTCCAGTGAAGAGATTCATGTGGGTTCGAGTCCCTTCATCCGCACCAAATAAGGAACAGTAGATTGATACAATCGTATCGACCTACTG
>JAFTIY010000095.1 GCA_017456665.1 Clostridia bacterium
AATGATTATCAAACTACCGACATTGATAATCTTCCTATTTCTGAATTATTAAAACTTGATGTGTCAATTAAAGAGCACTTAATTCAAGACAAGCAAATTGAAAAAAAGAGGCAATCTAAATAATAATAAAACACTTTGATAGCTTTTTTAATTAAGGGCAGTCAAAGTGTTTTTTATTGCTTATTAAATTGATAAATATGGGGCTATAACGCAATTAAATCATATTTTATTCGATTACAACGGCGGTTGCTCCTAATAAGTTGAAGTTTGGCATTTGATCGCTTATTATTAAATCAACGTTATTAAGCGAGCAAAGCTTATACGCAGCTTTTTTACCGAATTTAGTGTGATCACATAAAAATACCCGTTTGCTGCTGTGCTCTATCATGGCTTGGCGAATAAAATTTTCTTCTTCAAAGCAGTCGTAAATATCTCCGTTTTCGTCAACTGCAAGGGCGGAAAAAAAGCAAACGTCCGCATTAAATTTTGAAATCATTTGCTGTGCATGGCTACCTATTAAAACCGAGCGGTTTGTAGCCGAAACAACTCCCCCCGTCGAATAAACGCAAACGTTTTTTTTATCGAGTATAGAAAGGGTGTCTATTACGTTTGTAATAACTTTAAAGTTTTAAAACTCTTGCAAATATTCCGCTATAAAAAAGGCGGATGAAGTGCCGTCTAAAAAAACTATGTCGCCGTTTTTAATTAGCTTAATGGCCGAAAGTGCCATTTTTTTCTTTTGTAAGCTGTTTTGTTGGGAGCGGAATAAAAAGCTGGGAAAGTGGTTAAATTGCTCGCATATTTGAGCTCCACCGTGTTTGCGCTTAACCAATCCGCGCTGTTCAAGGCGAGATAGCGCACGCCTAACGGTAGATTGGCTTACGCCAACGGTGTTTGAAAGAGTCTTTATTGAGGCATACTGATTTTGTTGCAAAAATTCAATTATTATTTGTTCTTGCTTATCATTCATAAATTTGCTCACTTTTGGCAATTATTTAGCTAATTAACTGCTCAAATGAGCAGTTAACCTTTCAATTTGCCAATTTAAAAAAATATTTTGCAATAATTGATTAATTGTATTATAATATAACTAAGATAATAAGTCAAGTAAAAGGATAAAAAAATGTTTCAAGTTGTTGTAATAGGCGGCGGCGTTGTTGGTGCGCTTATTTTGCGCGAGTTAACCAAATATAATTTAAGCTGCTGTATGCTCGAGGCCCAAAACGACGTAGCAATGGGGCAAAGCAGGGCTAATAGCGGTATCGTTCACGCCGGATTTGATGCTAAAGAAGGTAGTTTAAAGGCTAAATTTAACGTTCTCGGAAGCCGTATGATGCAATCGGTTACCGAGCAGTTAGGTGTAAAATATATTAACAACGGCTCTTTGGTCGTTGCTTTTAGCCAAGAAGAAGCGCAGCTTATTTATCAGCTTAAAGAACGTGGCGAGGCTAACGGCGTAAAGAATTTAAGCATTTTATCGCGCGATGAGTTACTTGAAAAAGAAAAAAATATATCAGAAAATGCAGTTTGTGCCCTATATGCGCCCACGGGAGCAATAGTTTGCCCATACGAACTTACCATTGCCGCTATCGGAAACGCGATGGATAACGGCGCTGCTTTATACACTAATTTTAAGGTTAGTAAAATAGAAAGCGAGGGCGGGGTATTTACTTTAATATCTGAAAACGGTAATAGAGTACAGGCAAACGTAGTAGTTAACTGTGCAGGCTATTCAAGCGATAAGATTGCCAATATGATAGGCGATTATTCATTTAAGATGGGTGCTCGCCGAGGCGAATATATTTTACTTGACAGAGAAAGCGGTGATTTAGTTAGCCACACTATGTTTTTTACGCCTACCAAGCTTGGTAAGGGTATTTTAGTAACCCCTACGGTAGACGGTAATATTTTACTTGGCCCAACCGCCGTTGAGCAAACGGATAACTGCACTTATACACAAGCAGAGGGTTTAAATTTTATCATCAAACATGTAAAAAAAATGTGCAAAAATCCACCGCTGTTTAACGCGATTACCTCGTTTGCTGGGGTAAGAGCTTATTGCGATCGCCACGATTTTATAATTGAAAAAAGTGAGGTAAACGGTAATTTTATAAACTGTGCGGGCATAGAATCTCCCGGTCTTACCGCTTCTCCTGCAATTGCTGAATACGTTGTTAACGAGCTTATAGGTTCACTTATTGATTTAAAACCAAATAAAAATTTTAACGGCGTGCGTACTCCCGATTACTTTTTTAATAGATTAAGTAACGACGAAAAAAATAAAATAATCAAAACTAATCCCGCGTATGGCAGAATAGTTTGCCGTTGCGAAAAAATAACCGAGGGCGAAATAATTGCCGCTATTAATCAAAATCCGCCGGCAAGCGATATCGACGGAATAAAGCGCAGAACGCGTGCGGGTATGGGGAGATGTCAGGGTGGTTTTTGCCAACCTCACGTTGCCGAGATTATCGCTCGCGAAAGGGGTATTAATCTTAAAGACGTAACCAAGAGCGGAAAGGGTTCGTATATCGTTACGGGGGAAGTAAAATGAAAAACAGCTACGATATTATAATTATAGGCGGCGGGCCTGCCGGTCTTGCTGCGGCAGTTGCGGCGTACGATCACGGCGTAACCGATATTTTAATAATTGAGCGAGAGGAGCGCTTAGGCGGAATTCTCAATCAGTGCATCCATAACGGATTTGGTTTAACTCGCTTTAAAGAAAGCTTATCCGGCCCTGAATATGCGGCAAGGTTTATCGAGCAGGTAAAGAGCAGAAATATAAAAGCGCTAACAGGTACTACGGTAATTTCGCTTACCAACGATAAAGTTGTAACGGCAACCAACGGCGAGCAGGGGATTTTTACCCTCACGGCAAAGGCTGTTGTATTGGCTATGGGCTGCAGAGAGCGCAGTAGAGGGGCGTTGAACGTTCCCGGTACTCGCCCCGCAGGTGTATTTTCTGCCGGAACGGCGCAAAAGTACGTAAACGTCAAAGGTTATATGCCTGGTAAACGTGTAGTTATTTTGGGCTCTGGCGATATTGGTCTTATAATGGCACGCCGAATGACTTTAGAGGGGGCAAAAGTTCTTGCCGTTTGCGAAATTATGCCATATTCAAGCGGATTAAAGCGAAACGTAGAGCAATGCCTTAACGATTTTAAAATTCCTCTTTATTTGAGCCATACTATTACTAAGATTGAGGGCGAAGGTAGGGTAACCGGAGTTGAAATCAGTAAGGTTGATGAAAATAGACAAGTAATTGAGGGCACTCAAATGCATTTTGATTGCGACACCGTTCTCTTTTCGGTGGGTTTAATTCCCGAAAACGAGCTTACTAAAGAGGCAAACGTTCCACTTTCTCCGAGAACGCGCGGTGCTATTGTAAGCCAAACGAGAGAGAGCGAGGTTCGTGGAATTTTTGCTTGCGGAAACGTTTTGCAAGTTCACGATTTGGTTGATTTTGTTTCAGAAGAGAGCGAAATTGCAGGTAAGAATGCCGCAATATACGCGCTTGAAGGGGCAAAAGAACGCGATTTAATAGAGGTTGAATGCGGCAAAAACGTTAGTTTTGTAGTTCCGCAGTATATCGATAAAAATCAAGCGGGAAACGTAAAACTCTTTTTTAGAGTTACTAATACCTTTAAAAATTGCACTATCACGGCAAAGTGCGGTGATCAAATTTTAATTTCAAAGAAAAAGATGGTAGCAGTTCCCGGCGAGATGGAAACGCTTATTCTCGCCGACGGCAAGTTTAATATGCTCCGCGATAAATTAGTAGTGAGTTTGGAGGAAGAAAATGAGTAATGAGATCAAGCTTACCTGCATAGAATGTCCCATGGGGTGCGATATGGTTGCTACCGTTGAGGATGGCGTAGTTACTAACGTTAAGGGCAACACATGCCCGCGTGGAAGGCTTTATGCACAAAACGAAGTAGTTTGTCCAAAGCGGGTAGTTACTTCAACCGTTCGCATGAAAAACGGAGATATGCTTCCCGTAAAAACTGATAAGCCGGTTGAAAAGAACAAAATTTTTGAGGTAATGAAAAAAATTAATTGCGTTACGGTAAGCTCTCCCGTAAAAATTGGGGATATTTTGATACAAAACATTGAAGGCGATGCAAATTTAGTTGCAACAGACAACAGATAGAAAATTATGAAAGATTATTTTGGTAAAGATGCAAGCTGTTTAAATCAAAAAAAGTTGTTTTTGTTCGATATGGACGGAACGATATATTTAGATAACGACCTCTTTGACGGCACTAAACAGCTGCTCGAAAAAATAGAAAAAGCGGGCGGGAAATACGTTTTTATAACTAATAATTCTTCAAAATCCGTAAGCGACTACGTTGCAAAACTTCACCGGTTAGGGCTAAATCAGGTTAACGAAAATCACTTTTTTACTTCGGCTCAAGCAACTCTTGATTTGCTTAACGAAAAGCATAAAAACCATAAAATTTACGTTCAAGGCACAAATTCGTTGGTTGCAGAATATAAAAAAAGCGGGTTAAATATTACTACCGAATACGCTGACGATATCGACGTAGTTTTGGTTGCCTTTGATCACGAATTTACAGGCGAACAGGTTGATACCACCTGCACGGTGCTTACAAAAA
>JAFTIY010000096.1 GCA_017456665.1 Clostridia bacterium
AAAATTAAAAAATTTTTATTGCGCGAAAGCGTGGATGCCGATTACTTAATAATAGCAATCGACACCTTGCTCTATGGGGGCATTATTCCGTCAAGACTGCATCACCACTCAACTGAAACGCTACTAGCTCGGTTAGAGCTTTTAAAGGAAATAAAGCAATTAAATCCAAAAATAGTGATTTATGGTTTTTCGTTAGTTATGCGCTGTCCCTGCTATAGCGATTCCGATGAAGAGCCTGATTATTATGGTGTTTGTGGGCTACAAATATTCGAATACGGGCAAAACGAGCACAGGTTGAAGGATGGTAAAATTTCTAGGGAGCAATATTTGGCAGAAAAGGAGCGTCTATCTGTGGTAGAGCCCTATTTAAATGATTATTTAACGCGCAGAGAGTGCAATTTAAAGGTGCTTATGGATGCGCTTAATCTAGTGGGGCAAACAATAGATGAGTTCGTTATTTTGCAAGACGATTCAAACCCGTGTGGTTTTACGGCAATGGATCAGGCTAAGGTTAAGGCGTTAATTAGCGAAAAAAATTTAAACGTTGTTGTCTATCCCGGTGCTGACGAGGGCGGAATGACTCTTCTTTCGCGTGTTGTTACAAATATTGAAGGTTATTCGCCCAAGATTTATCCGGTTTATCCTAAGGAAGAATGTAAAAAAGTAATTCCGTTATTCGAGGATCGCGAGGTGTATAAAAGCATTTTGGCACAAATTGAAAGTGCCGGATGCGTGCAATGCGACAGCGAAGAACAAGCAGATATTTTACTGTTTTGCAATCTGCCGGTTGGCGGAAGGACGCAAAATATCGACAATTTACAGGGTGAGCATTATGATAATAGAGATTTGCCGGCTTTCGTTAGCCGAATAAAGCGTGCAGTTGAGGTCGGTAAGGGCGTTGCCGTTGCAGACATTGCTTATTGTAACGGTAGTGACGCACGGTTTGTAAAAATGATTTCCGAACAAGTCGGGCTGTTAAAGCTGTTCGGCTATGCAGGCTGGAACACCTCGTCTAACACGTTAGGAACTGTTATTTGTCAAGCAGCGCTACGTTATTTTTACGGCGATACCGAAGCGCATAGGCGGTTTACGGCACTTCGCGCCTTTGAGGATATAGGGTATTGTGCCTACGTAAGAAAGCAAATTTGGGATAACGAAATAACTCAAATGGGGTATAAATACGAGGATACTAAAGCCCAGAAGGGCGAGGTTAGTGAACGGGTAGAACAGCTACTAAATTGGTATATGGCTAAAAATTTTCCTGAGATAACCGGGATATATGAAATTGAAAATTGTTATTTGCCTTGGTGTAGAATGTTTGAGGTTGGTTTGATTATTAAACAAAAATAGAGTGTGCCGTCAAAACGAGTCTGGCATCTAAAAGAGCTATTAGGCTTTATATTAATTATTTTTCTTAATTTTGAAAAATCACTCATTGTTTGTTCCATCGTCTTAAGTAAAAGGAGTAAATTATATATGGACGTAAAAAAGATTAAGGATTTGCAAAAATTTTATCACGAAACACTTTTTAACGACGTTTTGCCTTTTTGGCTTAATTCCGACTTAATAGACAAAGAGTACGGCGGATTTATCACCAGTGTTGACAGGCAGGGAAAATCTTATAACAGCGATAAAAGCGTGTGGTTTCAAGGTAGGTGTCTTTGGACCTTTTCAAAACTCTGCAATACTTACGGTGTGAAGGAAGAGTGGGTGAGCGCGGCAGAAAGCGGTGCTCTTTTTATCAAGCAGCACTGTATCGATAGTGATGGAAGAATGTTTTTCACGGTAACGCGAGAGGGTAAACCATTAAGAAAACGCCGTTATTTCTTCTCCGAAAGCTTTTTGGTTGTGGGATTTGCCGAATACTACTTGCTAACTAAAAATGCAGCAGATCTTGATTTAGCAGTAAAATATTTCGATTTTATGTGGAATATGTATTGCAATCCCGAAAGCGATCCCTTTAAAATAACCCCTAAGGAAAACGCTGAAATCCGTTCGTTACGTTCAAATGCAAACCCAATGGTTTTGGTCAGCTGTGCGCAAACTCTTAAAAGAATTACAAAAAAAGATGAGTATTACGACGGTATTATAAATAAAATTATCGACGATATGTTGGGCTTGCACTATAAGGAAAACTTAAAGTGCGTTTTAGAAACGGTCTATACAGATGGCAGTATTTTGGATAATCCCGTTGGCAGAACCGTAAATCCCGGGCATTCAATAGAAAACTCGTGGTTTTTAATGAACTACGCTATGCAAACTAATAATAAAGAATTGCTTAAAAAGGCGTTAAACGTGCTGGATTGGTCGCTTGACATTGGCTGGGATAAAGATTTTGGTGGAATATATTATTTCCGCGACGCGTATGGCAGACCTTGCGAGCAGTTAGAACACGATATGAAACTTTGGTGGGTGCATAACGAAGCTTTAATAGCAACGTTGGTGGCGTTAAACCAAACGGAAGATAAAAAATACGAGGCGTGGTATGATAAATTGCACGACTATGCGTTTGGTCATTTTTCCGATCAGGAGCATGGGGAATGGTTTGGCTATTTGCATCGTGACGGCACGGTATCTCACGAGCAAAAGGGCTCGCTTTGGAAGGG
>JAFTIY010000097.1 GCA_017456665.1 Clostridia bacterium
AAGACCTAATCGAAAGTCCCACCCTTACCGCATTTGATAAGCAAACGGCAACTCAGCTTAAATTCAAGCTTTTATTTTAAAATAAAAGTTTAAAAGTTGCGCTATAAGTCGATTAACACCCTTTTTATTTATTTTTGTAAAATTACTATTTAAAATTTATGAACAATACTTTTACGGCAAAAAATCTTGCCCTTTGCGGTGTTTTGCTTTGCTTTTTATGCATAAGCTCAAAACTGGCAATACCAACTCCAATTGCTCCCTTTTCGTTACAATTTGCCTGCATTTTGCTTTGCATTTTACTTTTAGGCGCAAGGCTTGCTGCAATAACCATAGCTTTATATATTTTATTGGGATTAATGGGGCTGCCCGTTTTTGCAAGCGGAGGAGGATTAAGTTATATAGTTAACCCGTCGTTTGGATATATTTTAGGTTTTTTACTTGCTTGCTTTACCGTAAGCATAGTATATTCAAAAAACAAAACTTATACCTTAAAAAAGCTGTGGCTTACTTCAGTTATTGTTTTAATAACGGTGCACGTTAGCGGATTATCTTACGCCTACTTAATTAACCGTTTTTATTTAAAAAGCGCTGTAAGCATTGCCAATTTATTAGTTTACGGAAGCCTAATTTTTATTCCCATTGACCTTATTTGGTGCGCAATCATACCCCCTATTTGCACAAAATTACCCATAAAAACAATAAAATAATTTTTATTAATTTAAAAAACGCAGTTTATTTTTTTAATCTGCGTTTTATTATTTTTATAAAAAGTAAGCCTATAGGTCGATTAAACGCTAATTCTACCGATAGTAGAACAAAAAAAATACTCTCTATTTTTTTATTTTTAATTGTATAGTAAAATTGTTGAAATTTCAAGTGCAAAAAATAACGGCTTGTGTTATACTACCTCCATAAGTGATTTTAGGAGGCTTATATGAACGACTACTTATTAAGCTGCTGTTTAGCAGTTGACCTTTCTAAAGAGGTTATTGAAGAAAAAAATCTACGCTATTTACCCTTTAATTATTACGTTGATGGCGTTGAATACGAAAACAATTTAAACGATATTGACGAGTTAGACCGTTTTTATAATAAGATGAAGGAAGGGGCTATTACAAAAACCTCATTGATAAATAGTGAAAAATACTACGCATACTTCGAAAAGCTTTTACAAGAAGGCAAAGACGTAGTGCACGTAACCCTTTCTACAGGACTTTCAGGCACCTATTCAAGCGCAGCTGTAGCGCGCGATTTACTAAAAGAAAAATATCCTAATCAAACTATTTATTTGGTAGATTCACTTGCAGCTTCTTCAGGCTACGGCCTTTTGATGTACCACCTTGCAAACTACCGCGACCAAGGTTACACAGCAGAGCAGTTAGTTGCAAAAGCGGAAGAAATTAAGCTACACGTAAACCACGACTTTATTGCCACCGACCTAACCTACCTCGTTCGAGGCGGAAGAGTTTCAAAAACCGCAGGCGCAGTTGGTAGCGTATTAAAAATTTGCCCCGTTATGCACACAAATAAGGAGGGAAAGCTTGTTCCCGTTAAAAAAGCCCTTGGCAAAAAGCGTGCCATTGAAGAAATGGTTAACAGATTTTTATCTCATGCAGACGGCGGAGCAAATTACAATCAAGACTGTTTTATTAGCAACGCCGATTCTTTTGCTGAGGCGCTCACCTTAAAAGAAATGCTTACCAAGGTATGCCCCAATATAAAAATTAAAATTTTTAGCATCGGAACTACTATTGGCAGTCATTGTGGCCCCGGCACGTTAGCGGTATTCTTTATGGGTAAAAACCGTAACGAAATGTAATTAAACCGATAAAATTTTTATTAAATAAACAAAAAGTGCGGCTATAAGTTGATTAACCGCACTTTTATTTTTTTTATTTTGTTTTGCTTAAGTAGTTAACGTCTTTTTAAAAAACACAAAATTATCCCACTTAAAAGGTAATTAATTGCCATTTTATGCGTTATTTATGAAAAATAGGTTTTCTATTTTCAAACGTACAAACGTAGCCAAAAATTTGTTTAACCGCGTTTACCGCCTCAAAGGTGTGCTCGCCTACCCTAATTTGGTCGTGCGCGTCAGATCCAACGGTAACTATTTCGCCGCCGAGTTCTTTAAATCTTTTTACCATTTTTAAAGGAGGAAGAAATTCGCCCGAATGCTTAACACCACTCGTATTTACTTCTATTCCCCTTCCTTTTTTTGCCAACGTTAATAAAATCTCATCGATTATATCTTTAAACGTTTGGTAATCAACCACCTCTTTGGTTGGATTTGATTTTGCCTTAGTAATATAGGTTAAATGCCCCAAAACGTCAAAATTACTGTGGATTTTAACCATTTTTAGCGTTTCGGTAAGATATTCCTCGTATGCTTCGTGAACGCTTTTATTTTTCCAATATTCACCGTAATAACAATCAACGTCGTTGATAAAATGCACCGAGCCTATAACGAAATCAAAATTACGCAATTTTAAATATTGCTCTAAAATATCTACGTTTTGTGCGTTAAGGCCAAATTCCATACCTCTGCGAATTTTTAAACCTTCTGCCTTTAGATTATCATAAGCGCGAGAATATTCGTTTAAATCGAATACGTAATCGCTTTTTTTTGTTCCGATATAGTCAACGTGATCGGTAAAACAAATTTCTTTAAGTCCTAATTGCAAAGCTTTTTCGATAACCTCTTGCGCCGTTGCCCTTGCATCGAAAGAAACTTTAGTATGTAAATGATAATCGAACATAGCCGCTCCAAAATTTAATAATATTAACAATTGAAAAGTTTAAAAGCTACTAATAAATGTTTTTAAACTTATTACGGCACATATTATACTCTTATTTACCGCAATTGTCAATTGTAAAACTTAAAAACGGCCACTCTCTTTTATTTCGTTAAAAAACTATTGAATACCATCGAGCAAAAGTCTATCGGCTATAACGGCAATAAACTCGCTGTTCGTTGGTTTTTCGTTTTCGCTGTAAGCGCGAACGCCAAACAAAGCGTTAAAGCTTTCTACCCTACCCTTATTCCAAGCAACCTCAATGGCGTGGCGAATTGCCCTTTCTACCTTACTCGCGCTAGTGCCAAACTTCTGACCTATAGACGGATACAGTTGTTTGGTAACGCTGGTAATAATTGCGGGATTGGTTACCACCAATTTTATGCCCTCACGCAAATACCCGTAGCCCTTAATATGAGGCGGAATACCTATTCCGATAAAAATTCTACTAATCCGCTCGTCGATAGTGCGCTCTAAGCAAGTGCTAGACTTATCTTCAGCCTTTTTTGCCCATTCAAAACGAAAAGATTGCTGATTTTTTACCGCATAGCCCTCTAACGAGAGCATTCTTTGCACTAAAGTTTGATAATTTGCCGGCTTAATCATATAATAAAACGCACCCGCAGCCAGCGCGCTTTGCATTAACTCCCCGTGCGAAACTACCGATAAAACTACGCACCTTGTATTGGGAGAAAGCAACTTAGTTTGCTCTATAACGTAAATACCGTCGCTGTTTTTTAGCATAAGCGAAGTAATTATAAAATCCGGCTTTTTTTGCGCCACGAATTGAAGAGCCTCTTCGCAATCGCACGTTTTACCCACTATTGTAAGCTGACCTTCAATTCCTTTAACCACGCTTAATACGTCTTCATCATTTGTCTGCAATACAACTACGGTTTTTTGCATAAAAATATCCCTCACGTCACACTTAAAAAAGTTTAATAAAAAATTTGTTAAACAGCTGTTTTCGTAAAAATTATATCACATTTTCGGCAAAAGTAAAAGGCTTTGTCTATAATTTTGTAAAAAAATAAAAAGTTTTTTGTAAAAAATTAGTGAATTTTGTACAAATTTGTTGTTTGTTGTTTTTTTTATCATTTATTGTAGTTTTTAAGCAAAAAAAAATATAAAAGTGATAAAAAAACAGCTTTTTAGCAAATTTTAAAAGGTGCAAAACTGCAATTATAAAAAATAACGTTAAAAAAACCTCAAGGGCAAACACTCTTTTACCTGCCGAACTAAAAAGAAGTTTATTTTATTAAAATTACAATCTTAATACTCAAAAACGCAAAATTAACTCGCTTTTTATTGAAAAATATTCGTTAAAGCCCACTTTTTGCTTTAAAATTTTATTACAAAAGTATATAATATACATAGTTTACCAAAACTTAACTATACGGTTGTTAAAATTAAACTGAAAATAATGCAATAACTTTGGGGTTTTTATGCTTGAACTTAAAAACATTACAAAAAACTATTACGTAGGCGATACGACGGTAGAGGCGTTAAAGGGCGTTAGTATAAGCTTTCGCCAGAACGAGTTCGTATCAATCTTAGGCCCATCAGGCTGTGGTAAAACCACCCTATTAAATATCGTTGGCGGGCTCGATCGCTATACCGCGGGCGATATTGTGATTAACGGTGTTTCTACCAAACTTTATAAAGACGGCGATTGGGATAATTATCGCAACCACTCGGTAGGCTTCGTTTTTCAAACCTACAATTTAATTCCCCACCAAACCGTTCTTTCAAACGTTGAGCTTGCCCTCACCTTATCGGGCATAGCTCCTAAAGAACGAAAAGAAAGAGCAGCCAAAGCACTTGAAAAAGTTGGGCTTGGCGATCAACTCAAAAAATTACCCGCACAGCTTTCGGGCGGGCAAATGCAAAGGGTAGCCATTGCACGCGCTATAGTTAACGAACCCGATATTATTTTAGCCGACGAACCAACCGGAGCTCTCGATACCGAAACGAGTATTCAAATAATGAATATTTTAAAGGAAATAGCAAAGGAAAAATTAGTAGTTATGGTAACCCATAACCCCGAGCTTGCCGAAGAATATTCAACCAGAATAATTCGCCTTAAAGACGGAACGGTAAGAGAAGATACAAACCCCTTCGAATATACCGAAAGCGCAAGACAAACCGCTAAAGAAAAAGCTTTAAAAGAAAGAACAAAAACACGCAAAAAGCCCTCTATGAGCTTGTTAACGGCACTTTCGCTTTCTTTAAAAAACCTTGGAACAAAAAAGGCAAGAACGCTTTTAACCTCTTTTGCAGGCTCTATAGGTATTATAGGCATTGCGCTGATTTTATCGCTATCAACGGGCTTTTCAAATTATATTGATACCGTTCAGCGCGACACGTTAACTAACTATCCCGTAACTATAACTACCAGCGCGATGAGCATGTCGGCATTTGCCACGTCGTTTATGGGCTCTGCCTCAAACGAGGGGCTTGAAAAATACCCGGAAGGCGATGAAGTAATCCCCAACAAGATGATAGGCGGAATGCTTGATTCACTTTCTAAAACGTACGGCACGAACGACCTTTCAGCATTTAAAGAACACCTCGATGAGCATTCAGAAGAGTTAATAGCAAGTGGTTTGGTAAGTGCAATTTCATACGGATATAACTTCCAAATGAATCTTTACCAAAAAGAGCCCGATCAAACCTATCGCGACATTAACAAAATAGGCGCGATGAGCAAATATATGCCCGAAGGCACACCGCAAACGCTTATAAACTTATTTAGCCAAGTTTACCCCACCTTTAAGAGCATGATGGAATCGAGCGGCACGTGGGGCGAGCTTTTAGGCAAAGACGACCTTATTCGTTCTCAATACGACCTTATAGCCGGCTCGTGGCCCACCTACGATAGAGTAAATGAAGGCGAAGCGTGGCCACTTTTAGTTGTAGTTGACGAATATAACAGAATTCCCGACTATTCTCTTTATATGATGGGCCTTTTAAGCGACAAAGAAGTGCAATATTTGTTTGCCGAAATGGTTTACAACATGCTTGAAGAAATGAATCCGGGCGCAGGTTATAACGCAGAGCAGGAGCTTAAAGATACCTTTGGCGACTTTAAGCCATACCAAAACCCCATTTCTATAAAAGGATTAGTAGGCAGAGAATACAAAGCTGTTTTAAACGGAGAGTATTACGAGTATAAAGGTAGCGACAACGACGTTGATTTAGGCAGCGAATACGGCGGCATTTACAAAACCTTCGTTAAAAGAGGCTCTTCTAGCCAATTTGTTTACAACGCTATTGAAAGCGGCGTAAATCTTAAGGTTTGTGGCGTAGTGCGTTTAAAAAAGGGAGTTAGTGGCGGAGCGTTATCGCAAAATATTTATTACACCCCTGCTTTAACCGATTATTTACTCGACAAAACGCAAGAAGTACCGGTAGTTAAAGAGCAACTTAAAAACGACAAGATGTTCATTGAAGACGGAGCTTGGATTTTTGACGCAGTTCAAGGCAAGCTAGTTCCCGCAACAGATAACAGCCTTGCTTCAACCCGTAAAAACATAGGCTTAATAGATAAAGACGTTCCCGTAAATATATCTATTTATCCCACCTCGTTTGAGAATAAAGACGCTATTATTAAATTTATTAACGACTACAACGCATCTCAAACGGATAAAGCCAAAAAGATTCAATACACCGACTACATCGGCATGATGATAAAATCTATAACCACCATTATAGACGCTATTACCTACGTTTTAATTGCATTCGTTTCAATCTCGCTAATAGTTTCTTCTATAATGATTGGCGTTATTACCTATATTTCAGTTCTCGAAAGAACCAAAGAAATTGGTATTTTGCGCTCGATTGGCGCATCTAAACGTGATATCAGCCGCGTATTTAACGCCGAAACCATGATTATAGGTTTTGTTTCGGGCGGGCTGGGCATTTTAATAACGGTGCTTTTAAATATCCCTATAAGCATTCTTATAGAAGTGCTTGCGGGAATAAGCGGAGTTGCCGCCCTACCCGTAATTGGCGGAGTAGTTTTAGTTGCAATCAGCGTACTGCTAACTTTAGTAGCGGGCTTAATCCCCTCTAAATTTGCGTCGAAGAGAGATCCCGTTATCGCTCTCCGTTCAGAATAATAATGCAATAAACAAAATCCCTAGTTGCTTTATTAAGTGACTAGGGATTTTTATTCTTTTTTATCTAACATGCCTTGTATTTGATTTTTTATTTATTTAGCGACGTAACAAACAAAAAAAGTGGGG
>JAFTIY010000098.1 GCA_017456665.1 Clostridia bacterium
ATTATCCCAAAGAAATTAAAGCGTTTTACATGCGCCTTAACGATGATGGAAAAACTGTTGCCGCTATGGATCTTTTAGTGCCCGGAATCGGTGAATTAATCGGCGGTAGTCAAAGGGAAGAACGACTTGACGTTTTACTCCAAAAAATCAAAGATTTCAACCTTAAGCCCGAAGATTACGATTGGTATATAAAACTCCGTCAATATGGTGGAACTCGCCATGCCGGGTTTGGTATGGGCTTTGAAAGAATGGTTATGTATTTAACCGGTATATCTAATATTCGTGACGTTATACCTTTCCCAAGAACGGTAGGAAATCTTGAGTTTTAAAAGAAGGATAAGGATTAAACCATATGATAAAAGTCGTTTTAGATTGTTATGGAGGAGATTATTCACCTCGAGCTAACCTTGAAGGTGGAGTTAACGCGTTAAATGCAGACGGTAATTTAGCTCTCGTTTTAACCGGAAATAAAGAAGAAATTAACAATATTTTATCTGAATTTACCT
Source organism: Clostridia bacterium (assembly GCA_017456665.1). Taxonomy (GTDB): domain Bacteria; phylum Bacillota; class Clostridia; order Christensenellales; family Borkfalkiaceae; genus HGM11416. The sequence continues at coordinate 507 of JAFTIY010000098.1, forward strand.
TTGATAAGAGTAGAATTGAAATAATTGATGCCAAAGACGTTATTAGTTGTGACGATATGCCAACTGAAGCAATCAGAAAAAAAAGCGATTCTTCAATGGTAAAAGCTTACGAAGCTTTAAATAACGGGGCAGACGCATTGGTTTCGATCGGTAGTACCGGAGCGCTACTCGCCGGCAGCGTATTAAAGGTAGGAAGAATTAGGGGAGTTTCGCGCCCTGCGCTTGTTCCTACTTTACCTACTGTTACCGGAGGCGAAGTTGTTTTATTAGATGCCGGTGCGAATGCAGATTGCAAACCACAAAATCTTTTTCACTTTGCGTTAATGGGAAGCGTTTACGCTACCGAGGTTTTAAACATTAAAAATCCCAGAGTTGCGCTTCTTTCAAACGGTACTGAAGATACAAAAGGCAACGAACTTACAAAACAAGTTCATACCGCGTTAAAAAACTGCCCAACTATCAATTTCGTAGGAAACGTTGAGGGGCGCGAAATACTTTCAGGTAATTACGACGTAGTTGTTACCGACGGTTTTTCGGGAAATATTGCGCTAAAGAGCATGGAAGGAATTGCAGGGGCTGTATTTACAACGTTAAAAGCTTCGGTTGCACAATCTTTCAAATCGAAGATAGGCGCTTTGCTTATGAAAAAATCTCTTAAGCAGGTTAAAGATACTCTCGACTACAACAAGAAGGGGGGGGCAGTATTCCTTGGCGTAAGGAAGGTAGTGGTTAAATCACATGGAGCTGCTAAAGCAAGTGCAATTACCGCTGCGATTTTACAGGCTAAAAAGGCTTGCGAAAATAATATTATCGATCAAATAAAATCAAAAATCGAGCAAACGCCTGCACCCGATTTTGGTGAAAATTCATGATTTTTGAGATTGAGCGAATCGAAAACATAATAAAGTACGAATTTAAAAATAAAAAACTGCTTGAGGTTGCTTTTACCCATAAATCGTATGCTAACGAACATAGGTGCGAAAGCAATGAGCGACTTGAATTTTTAGGCGACTCTATTTTGGGATTCATTGTAAGCGAATATTTATTTTTTAAGTATAAAAAGCAAGATAACGAAGGGGAATTAACCCGTCGTAAACAACAATTGGTAAGCACCAAACCGCTTGCTTGCGTAATTAAAAATTTACAGCTTGAAAGTGCACTTTTATTAGGTGAGGGAATAGATTTAAAAGGCGAAAAGGCTGATAGATTTTTTGAAAACACTTTTGAAAGTTTAGTTGGCGCAATTTATTTAGACGGTGGAATTAATGCCGCAACTAACTTTATAAAAAATAATCTTTTAGTAAATGAAAGGTCGTTAAAGACGAGCTGCTTAACTGAAGATTATAAAAGTAATTTGCAAGTATATACGCAGGCGAATAAACTTGGAACACCAAAATATGAACTAATAGCTAAAAACGGGCCTGATCACGCTCCGCAATTTACTATAGCCGTAGTAATCGGAGGGAAAAAGGTTGCCGTAGGAACGGGCACGAGCAAGGCAGATGCTTCTAAAGACGCTGCGCGTCGTGCATTAAAAAAAATTACCAGGCAGGACATTTGAGTGAATTTTGTAAAAATTGAGCTTATCGGATTTAAAAGCTTTGCCGATAAGCAAGAAATACAATTTAATGAAGGTGTTACCGCTATCGTAGGTCCTAATGGCTGCGGTAAGAGTAACATTGCCGATGCTATAAGATGGGTTCTTGGCGAGCAATCATCAAAGGCTTTGCGCGGATCTTCAATGCAAGACGTAATTTTTAGCGGAACGCAGAATAGAAAATCTCTATCATACTGCGAGGTTTCGCTATATTTCGATAATACGCAAAAGATATTCCCTAGTCTTGAATATACCGAAGTTTGCATGACGAGAAAGCTGTTTAGAAACGGTGATAGCGAATATTACCTAAATAAGCAGCAATGTAGAATGAGGGATATCGTAAGTCTTCTTCATGAATGTGGTGTAAGTAAAAACGGTTATACTATAATCGGGCAGGGTAAAATTGCAGAAATTATGAATGCAAAGCCAGAAGACAGGCGTACTATATTTGAAGAAGCCGTTGGCATTTCGGCAACCAAAGCAAAGAAGATTGATAACGAACGTAAGCTTCAAAAAACGCGTGAAAACATTATAAGAATTATCGATATAACCAGCGAGCTTGAAAAAAACTTGATTCCTATGGAATCAAAGGCAGAAAAAACTCGTGAATATTTGCAGCTTGCAAGCGAATTTAAGTATCACGAAATCAATACTTATCTTTATAATTCAGATAACTCGCATAAGGTTAAAGAAAAGATTAACGCAAAGATAAAAGGGCTTGAAGAGGAACAGTCTGTTAAATCTACTGACCTTGAAAACACTCAAGTATTATACGCAAAGCATCAACAAGAAGTTCGCGACGCTGATATCAAGATTAGTGAATTGAGTGAACAAATTCTTGATTTGAGCGTAGGCATCGAAAAGCAATCGGGCTTTACTTCACTTTTTAATCAAAGAATTAATTTTTTACAGGATGAAAATACCCGTTTAAAGAACGATACTTCAGAAAAGAAAGAAAAAATTGATTTAATTAATAAAGCCATTAAAGCAAAGGAAGAGCATATAAAAGAGGCAAAGAGCGACGTTGAACGTGTTAGTGCAAGAATTAACGAAATTTCTGCGCAGTTAAGCGAGGTAATGCGTCAGCTCAGTGAAGGCGAAACGCGTGCGCAAGACGCGCAAAACAAGGTTTTGCAATCGGTTGAATCTCTTGCCGATATTAAGATGAACATCGGTGCGCTTTCAGGTGAGAAAAACGTTATTTCAGGTCAACAGCAAGAGGTTATTGAAAAAATGACCGCTTTGAGCGAAAAGCTTACCTCACTTAAAAACGAAAAAGAGCTTTGTCAGCTTTCAATCGAAAAAACTATTGCAGAGATAGCAAGATTGAAAAGTGCTATAGAAGATGAAGAGAACGCTATTCGCTCTACTAATGATTTTATATCTAGCATTAACAATAAAATCTATACCTTAAATGCGGATATTTCTTCACTTAATGCAAGTAAAAATTTCTATACCGGATTAAAAGATTCATTCAGCGGATATCCCGATTCGGTGCGAAACTTGATGCTTGCATCAAAAAATAACGCCGAGCTCGGCAAAAGGATTAAAGGTTTGGTTGCTTCGGTTATTAAAACCTCTTCAAAATACGAAACTGCCGTTGAAACCTTACTCGGCGGTACGGCTACCAATCTTATTACCGATAATCCCGAAGATGCACAGTTCGTAATTGAGTATTTAAAGCGCAATAACGGCGGTAGGGTAAGCTTTTTACCCATATCATCACTAAAAACCCGCACTAATAGCGATGAAATTGTTCGCGCAATGAAAGAAACGGGTGCGGTTGCTCTCACGACCGACGTTATTCAATACGACTCTTATTTTGATAAGGTTGCATGGCATTTACTTGGTAATACTCTTATTTGCGATAATATTAAAAATGCCGTTGCTATTGCTCAACGTTATCGCTTTGCTTTTAAAATCGTAACTCTCGACGGTGATATTTTATATCCGTCTGGCTCAATTACCGGTGGTTCAAAGCGTACCAATAGTGCAAACCTTCTTTCTACCGACAGAAAGATTGAACAAATTGAAAACGACTTAAAAGAAAAGGTTAAAGAGCTTAATACACTTAATTCTCACAAAGAACAGTCTATGGCCCAGGTTAACGAAATGATCGAAGACCTAGATAAAAAAGAGACTGAAATAAACGATAATAAGCAAAATCTCGCATCTTTAAAAGAAAAGCTTATTGCAGTTAACGCCTCGTTAGCTGAAGTTGAAAAAGAGATTGATAAAAATAAGGATTCATTCGAGCAGATTAGTGCACGTCTTGCTGAAATCAGTAAGCAATACAGCGATATTGAAGAAAATAACGAAAAATTAAGTGAGGCTAGAAGTGCCGCATCATCAGATGCGTTAAGGCATCAGTCTGAGTACGATGAACTTAAAAAAGAAAGAGAGTCGCTTATTGAAGAAAACCTCAACTTGCAAAAAATGATTGCAGCGCTTGAAGCGGATATTGCTAGTTCTCAAGAAGAAATTAGCAGAATGTTGAGTGATAAGCAAGATGCTGAACATATTATTACGCGTAACGCTGAAACTATTCAAGCAAACCTCGATATTATCGAGCAAAATAGGCGCGAAATCGAAAAAATAGCTCTTTCTACCGAAGAACAAACGGGGCTCAACGCACGTCGCGACGAACTTGAACGAGTTAAGCTTCGCAAGCACGAATTGTCTTCTCTTATACAGCAAGACGATTTGCGCCGTCAAATGTTGACCTCTGAACTTAACCGCGTTGCTCAAAAAATAATGGATGAAAGAATCGCGCTTACCAGGGTTGACGGCGATCTTGAATACATGCAACGCCACATTGAAGAAGAATACGGATTAACTTACGAAACTTGTGTTTCTCAAAAAGATCCCGAATATAATATTGCGCTTTCTACGCAAGAAATCAATAGAATTAAGAGAAGAATTTCTACTTTGGGAGATATTAACCCCACGGCAATTGAGGAATTTAACGAGCTTAAAGAAAGATATGAGGAATATAACCGTCAACGTAACGATTTAGAGGCAGCAGAAGAGGATTTAAAATCGGTAATTAAGTCTATTACCGACGAAATGCTTAAAATATTCGATGAAGGATTTGGCCAAATTAGGTCAAACTTCAAGGTTATATTTAAAGAACTATTCGGCGGCGGTAGTGCAGACTTAGTTTTAGATACGACGAACGCTGAAGATCCATTATCGGCAGGCATTGAAATTGTTGCAGAGCCTCCCGGAAAGAAGCTTACAAAAATTTCACTTCTTTCAGGTGGTGAACAAGCATTAACCGCAACTGCAATACTGTTTGCTATTTTACGCTTGCGTCCTATGCCTTTCTGCGTACTCGACGAAATTGAAGCACCTTTAGATGATGCAAACGTTGAAAGGGTTGCTACTTATCTTAAAGGATTTGCCAAAGAAACGCAGTTCGTAGTTATTACCCACAAAAAGGTTACCATGGAAAATGCCGATACCTTATTCGGTGTAACGATGGAAGAAAAGGGCGTTTCAAAGATCGTATCCGTTAAACTTTCGGATATAAACAGCGATATGGCAGACTAATAGGGAGTATTAATATGGGCTTTTTTAAAAAAATCTTTGGTGCGTTAAAAAAGACCAAAGATGCTATTTCAAAAAAAATATCGGCCTTGTTTACCGGCGATAAAATAGGTGAAGAGTTTTATGAGGATTTAACTGACATTTTAATTTCTTCAGACGTTTCTTATTCTACTGC
>JAFTIY010000011.1 GCA_017456665.1 Clostridia bacterium
ATAATCTATCAAAAATGGGGATCGGCGAAATTTCAATATAGGTGCAGAGAGTTTTGGTGTCGAGGCTATTATGTAGACACGACAGGCAAGAACACAGAAGCAATAAAAGAATATATCAAAAAACAACTGAAAGACGACAAAGAAAATATGCAGTTAAGCATAGATTACCTAGAGAACCCGTTTACGGGTAGCAAGTAACAAACGCAAGGACTGTCAGGTCGTCAAATGTGTGCGTGGCACACTGGCTAGTAACCAAGGGCTATGCCCGAAAATGAAGAACCACCGGCTTAGCCGGTGGGTTACTTTTTTAACTCAAAAGTGGGGCTATATGGCGATTAACGGGGGCGTTTTATAAATAGTTAATAAAGAAAAGAAAAAGTTTTTTGAATATGGCGCTAAAAAAACGTATAATGCTCTAATTTTTATAAATAAAAATTTAGCCCTTCGTTTAAAACGCTTAACAAAAGGCGGTTGAATGTGGTATTATATTTAATAATACTTTTTTTAGCATAAAAAATTTCGGTATAAGGCAAAATCTATGAACAAGGATCAATTTCGCGAATTGGCCAAAAAATTAGGGCTTAAAACGGGTGCGGAACTTGAAAAAATAATAGAGTTTGAAAATGCCGACTTAACCTCTTTAAATAAGGGCGAAGAGGATAGGTCGGATGATTTTGCGTTGGAAAATTCAGCCGAGCTTCAAGATGAAAAAATCGGCGTAAAAGGTAAGGGTGATTATTCAGTTGTCGGCGAAAAAATGGAGGAAGTGCCATTACCTAATGATAAGCCTGCCACATTTAATAATGTTGGCGAAAACACCTCAGCTATTGATGATAGCTATTATACCTTGCCTCAAAACTATACCAATAAATATAATCTTACGCGTGGAGATTTTGGTCCTATAGAGATAGATAAGGCGTTGTTTGCTAGTATTAACGACCTTGGCATGGTTGATATCGAATATATTTCTTGTTTATCGCTATTATCTTTAAAGGACGTAGTTCTCTCTCTTGATGGAAAAATATTTAAAGATCCCGAAAAGCAAGGCTCATATTTTTATCAAGGATATACCTTGGCCGAAGAATATCTTTCGGGAAACGTTGTAAAAAAATATCGTTTGGCGGTAGAGGCAGAGGCTAAAAATAGGGGAGTTTATGCAAAAAACGTAGCTGCGTTAAGGGCAAAATTGCCTAAAAAGCCAAATTTTAGCGAAATATCGTTTAATCTGGGCTCGCCCGTTATTCCACCTTCGTACGTTGCTGAATTCGTGCAGTATTTATATCGCGTTTCGCTTGTAAAAAATAAGCGCATATGCGAGGTTGTTTACGTAAAGCCATTGCATAGATGGGTGGTAATTTTAAATATTGACGTTCGCTCAACGGTGCTCGCAAGTAAAACGTACGGCACGGAGCGTATGGATATGTTTAAAATTTTAGAAAAGATATTAAATCACGAGCAAATACGCATTACAGACGTAGACGAAAGCGGTAAATCAAGGCGATTAAACCGCGAGCAAACTATGCTTGCCGAGGATAAACGCACCCGCCTAAAAGAGGGGTTTGTTCGTTGGCTTAACGAGCTTTCGCCAGATAAAAAGCAAGAGCTTACCGATATTTATTACCAGAGCTTTTGCGGATTTGTTCCGCGTGAATTTAAGGCTGAAAGGCTGCTTAATTTAAAAAAATCAATAAACGGAATTAGTTTATATAAGTATCAAAAAAACGCGGTTGCCAGAATAGTTAGCAGCCAGTCGACTTTACTTGCGCACGACGTGGGGGCGGGCAAAACCTATGCGATGATAGTTGCCGCACACGAGCTTAAAAGGCGTAATCCAAGCTCAAAGTGCATGATAGCAGTTCCAAATTCTATTTTGGCACAATGGACGGAGGATTATAAAATGCTTTATCCCGAGGCGCAAATTTTAACGGTAACTCCGCTTGACTTTTCGCCTGAAAACAGGCCGCTTACGTTGCTTAAAATGTCGCAAAATTGTGAGGCGATATTGATTTCGCATAGTACGTTTGAAATGATTGAGTGCGGTAAAAGTGTGGCTATAGCGCAATTAAAAGAACGTTTGGCCGTTATCGATAGCAATATTGACGAAAATTTAAAGCGCAGATTACAGGTTAAAAACAAAATAAACGGCCTACTCACTAAGGAGCGTGAGCGCATTAATTTTAAAATATCTGAGCTTGAGGCTAAAAGTTACGAATGGCTTACCTTTGAAGAGCTAAACGTTACCTCGCTGTTTATCGACGAGGCGCATAACTATAAAAATTTACCGCTTGAAAGCTCGCTTGGTCAGGTTAAGGGCATTAATCTTGAGGGCAGTAAAAAGTGTGCCGATATATATCAAAAAACGCAATCGGTTATCGCTAAGCCAAACTCACACATAGTTTTTGCTACGGGAACTCCCGTAACTAATTCGGTTGCCGACGTTTACGTTATGCAAAAATATCTTGCAGGCGATATGCTTGAGCAATGCGATATAGCATATTTTGATAACTGGGCGGGTACGTTTGGCGAAATTACTCGCGCGTATGAAATTGACGTGGATACCGAAGGGTATAGGCTAACTTCAAGGTTTAACCGCTTTAATAACCTTACGCAGCTTTCTACTATGTTAAACTGTTTTACCGATTTTCACGTGGCGGGCAAAGACGGACTTCCCGAAGTTGAGCGCATTCAAACTGTAGTCGTTAAAAAAACTAAGCTTCAAATTGCGCTGCTTGGCGAAATTTCAGAGCGAGTAGAAAGAATAAGGGCGGGCGAAGTAGATCGCAAAGAAGATAATCTGTTAAAGGTTACCACCGACGGCAGAAAGCTTGCTCTCGATGCGCGCCTAGTAGATGAAGAGGCGTTAGAGCAAAGCGGGAATAAAATAGGCGCTTGCGCGTTAGAGGTTGCAAAGCTGTTTTTTAAACATCCCGGAACTACGCAATTGGTGTTTAGCGATATAGGTACGCCAAAAACCAAATACAACGTTTACGATGATTTAAAACAGCGCCTTGTGGCTTACGGAATAAGCGAAGAAAGTATTGGATTCGTGCACGACGCAACTAGCGATTTAAAGCGCGCAAGATTGTTTGAAAGTGTTAATAACGGCGTTATACGCGTACTTATTGGCTCAACGTTTAAGCTTGGAACGGGCGTAAACGTGCAAGAAAGATTAATTGCGATTCACCATTTAGACGTACCTTGGCGACCAAGTGATATGGTTCAGCGCGAGGGGCGTTTGGTAAGAAGGGGCAATACTAACGAAAAGGTATTTATATACCGCTACGTAACCGACGGCAGCTTTGACGCGTACAGTTGGCAACTGCTCGAAAATAAACAAAGGTTTATTACCGACCTACTAACCGGAACGGCGAGCGGAGCAGACGAACGCAGGTTAGACGACGCCGTTTTAAGTTACGCCGAGGTAAAAGCGCTTGCCGTTGGTAATCCCTTGGTAAAAACAAGAGTAGAAACGGTAAACGAAATAGCTCGCTTAAAAACGCTGCTTAAAGAGGAGCAAAAAAAGCAAGAAGAAATAGATTATTTAAAGAGAGTGTTGCCTGAAAAAATAAGCGAAGAAAAAAACAAGCTATATGCAATAAAGGGTGATGCCGCTCATGCTGAAAATTTACCCGAAATAGCAGATAAAGAAGCCATAGGGCAGCTTATATCTAAAGCTATTAGCGAAAATGCCATGGGAAATAAAGAAATTTATATAACCGAAATAAACGGATTTTCGCTTTATTTGCCGGCTAACTTTAACAAGGTTAGGCCGTATTTGATACTGCAAAGACAAATGCGCTATACCGTAGATATCGTAACGTTTGCGGTAGGCGCGGTAATAAAAATCGAAAATTATATAAAATCGATTAAACTAACGATAGCAAAAAGGGCAGAAGAGCTTGAGCAACTGCAAATACAGTTAAGCCAAGCAAACAGCGCGGTATTTTGCAGCGAGAGCTTAAAAGCTCAAATAGAGCAGCTTGAGCAGCAACTTAAAAATATTGATTCGCAGTTGGGCTTGTAGTTTTACTTTAAAATTTGTACCTTTTGCTATTGACAGCCTTTAGATACTGTGTTAAAATTATATTACTTACTTAAAGGGTGATTTATGGAAAACGCAAAATTACAACGTTGGGCAGAGCTATTGCTCGATACGGGCAAGCGCAATAACCTTATTAACTTTAAAAACAGATATTCTTCCGTTTGCGACGTGGTTTATCCCGATGCTGAAAGCATTTTTGCAAGCGCTATTGCCGACGCAAGCTTTTCGGTTTACAATTTGGCAAACGAAGAGCGAAGGGATTTATATAACGATGAGTTAGATGATGAGAGCAACAAGGAAGCATTTCTTGCTACATTTTCTCCGCGCGTTAATAAGGCTAACACCCTTTTGGTATATACCGCCGGTGAAAAAACCGAAAGAACGTTTAGAAATATTTATAAAAAATCTAAAAGCGTACTGCAAGAAACGGGCGTTAATATCGCGTATATCGCGTTTGGCTTTATAAATTGGAAGGACGGCAGCGAAAGTCTTTTCGCTCCACTACTGCTTTTGCCCGTTGTATTTAGTCCTTTTGGAGTGGGCAAGCTGCCTGAAATAGAAATTTTAGAAAGCGAAATTACCGTAAATCCATCTTTTGCTTACAAATGCGAGTGCGAATACGGTATAAAATTGCCCGAGTACGTTTTTGGAACCGGGCTTAACGATTATCTTGAGTTGGTTAAAGAAAGGGTAGAGCCCATCGGTTGGTTTGTAACTAAAGAGTGTAAAATAAGCACTTTTTCCTTTTTAAAAATCAACATGTACCGCGATATAGAAGATAATGCGGAGCTTATTACTCAAAATCAAAACGTTCGCGTTTTACTTGGCGAAGGTAGCAGCTGTTACGATTTTTCGGCGGAGGGAGATAAACGTTTGTCGAACGTAATCGATGCTGATAACAGTCAAGAGCAGGCCATAAGGGCCGTGCTTAACGGCCAAAGCATAGTGCTTCAAGGCCCTCCGGGAACGGGTAAAAGTCAAACTATAACCAATATAATTGCCGAGTGCATGGCAAACGGAAAAACCGTTTTGTTCGTTTCTGAAAAGCTTGCGGCTTTAAACGTAGTTTACGAAAAACTTAAAAACGCCGGGCTTAACGAGCTATGCTTAGAGCTTCACAGCCATAAGGCAAATAAAAAGGATTTAATTGCAGAAATTTGCAACTGCTTAAAGAGTGAAAAATGCCGCTTAAATGCTAAAGCAGAAGGAGTTTTGGCGCGCCGAGAGGAAGAAGAAAAAGGGTTAAACGCTTACGTTGATAAGTTGCATCAAAAACAACCAAACATCGAAAAGTCGCTCTATGAGTTGATTAACTGCTATTTTGACTGCGGTTGTGATATAGACGTTAAGTATAGTATATCTAATATTGGGCTTAAAAACGAAGGGTATTTATACGAAGCGGTAAACCTTATGGAGGAATACGTTGCCTATCAAGACGTTATAGGGGTTGATTACCGTAAAAACTGTTGGTATGGGTATAATAATCCCGATTCGAGCTACTCAGCTCTCAATAAAACGGAGAGAGCTATAAACGATCTCGTTCCGATTTTGGCAAGCGTTAAAAATATAAAAGGTCAGTTAAAAGAAAAATACTCAATCGAAGCAAAATCGTTGAGTCAGTTAAATGCAGTTGGTAAACTTTTGACCTTTTTGGCAAAATCAAAAATTATCAACGAAAAGATTATACCCCAGCCCCGTTACGTTTGCGATCGAGCAAGCGCGCTAAACGAAATCAGTAAAAAAATTAAAGAAAAGCGGGGGCTTCTTTTAACGCATTTTAATCCGAGCATTCTTTTAGTAGATTCAGAGCAAACGCAAAAGCTAATACAAAGCTTAAACGACGGTTCAAGTCTCGTTGCAAGAGTTTTTGGAAAAAAATATAAAGAGGTAACTCAATTTTTAGCTTTACATGCAAAATCAAACAATCCTCTTAAAGATAAGGCTTCGGTTTATTCAGTTGTGAATATTTTAAGAGAATACAACTTACTCCTTTCGTTATTTAACGAAAACGTGGGCGATATGGCCGAAATTTTGGGCGAAAACTTTTCTTCGTTTGATACCGATTGGAACGCCGTAATTAACGAAATAACCAAATACCGTGCTTATTTAAGCTTTGATTTAACGGGAAGGCTTGGAGATCTTAACAGCGAAGAATATGCACTTGCAAAGAGCGATTTTGAACTTTTAGGAGCACAACTTACTCAAAAATGTGCCCTTCAGGGAGAAATTTATCATCTCGTTTTAAACTACGACAGCGAAATTTTAAACTTTTATAACTTCAACGTAGATCGTCTTTACGAAATTATATTAGACTGCAAAAATAATATCGAGCAGCTGCGCAGTTGGTGTGCTTTTCTCGGTGCAAATAACCGAGCTAAAGGCTTGGGCGTTAGCGATTTTATAGATTTTTACCTCGATCAAAATTTACCTCTTGCCGATATGCCGAGGGTTTATAAGTGGGTTTTCTATTTTAATTATATCGAGTATATTATTTCGTCAAATCCCGAGCTTGAAGGATTTTCACGCATACTTCAAGATAGGCGGGTTAAAAATTTTGTAAAAACGGATAAAGAATGTTTAGACGTTAACAAAGCGGTTATCCGGGCGCGTATGAGCGATAAAAAACCCTCCCTTGCATCAGTTTCGCCCGAAAGTCAAATTGCTATGATCTTGCACGAGGGCGAAAAAAAGAGAATGCAAAAGAGCATTCGCAATCTGCTCGCAGAGGGGTGCGAGGTAATTCAAACATTAAAACCTTGCTTTTTAATGTCGCCGTTAAGCGTAAGCACCTTTTTAACGGGCGGGCGTATGAGCTTTGACGTTGTAGTATTCGACGAAGCTTCGCAAATTTTCCCACAGGATGACATCGGCGCAATTTATAGGGGTTAGCAGATAGTTGTCGTTGGCGATAGCAAGCAAATGCCGCCTAGCGATTTCTTTATGAATACCGTAACCGGGGCTATTGAAGAGGAGGGGGCTGAAGAAGATATTTCTGACTACGAGTCCGTTTTAGATATTTGCTCTGCTTGCTTTGCGCAAAAGAGTTTAAGATGGCATTATCGCAGTAAATACGAGTCGCTAATCGCCTTTTCAAATAAGTATTTTTACGATGGAAATCTTATCACCTTCCCTTCGCCTGCAAAAGAGGGTAAGGACGTTGGCGTAGATTATTACAACGTCGGCGGAGTTTACGAGCAAAACAGCCGAATTAATAGGGCAGAGGCAGAAAAGGTTGCCGAACTCGTGTTTGAGCATTTTGATAAATATCCAACTAGAAGCTTGGGTGTAGTTGCGTTTAATATGGCTCAACAGGAGTATATAGAAAAGGTAATTACTGCTAAACGTGCATCAAAGCGCAAATACGATAAATTTTTTGCCGAAGATAAAAAGGAATATTTCTTCGTTAAAAATCTCGAAACGGTGCAGGGCGACGAGCGCGACACCATAATTTTCAGTATTGCGTACGCTAAAAATACGGCGGGTAAGTTTATTCACAATTTTGGGCCACTAAACCACAAGGGTGGCGAACGAAGATTGAACGTAGCGGTTACCCGCGCCAAAATAAACGTGAAAATTGTTTGCTCAATTACTGCTGACGATATCGATCTTAACCGCACTTCTGCAGAGGGCGCAAAGCTTTTAAAGGCATATTTGGCATACGCACAGGCGGGTGGAGAATACGTTGAGGTAGATGGCTTAACCGAGTGCAATGGAATAGAAAAACAGGTTTGCGATTTCCTCAATAAAAACGGATATTCAACCTCGCAAAAAATCGGCTGCTCAACTATGAAAATTGATATTGGCGTAAAAGGGCAAAACGGCAACTTTATTATGGCTATCGAATGTGATGGCGAAAGCTATAAAAACGGGGCTTCTGCCCGTGATCGCGATAGGCTTCGCCCCAACGTTTTAAAATCTATGGGGTGGAATTATTACAGAATTTGGTCGGTTGATTGGTATAAAAACCCCGCTTCGGAAAAAAAATTATTACTTTTAGCTCTCGAAAAGGCTAAACAACTTACAGCAATGGGCGGAACCGGTCAAATCGCACAAGCGGTAGGTGAGAAAGCTAAGGCGTATAATAAAGATACCGTTATGGCAATTCCTGCCGATATCAACGTTGAAAATATTCCAGTAGATAGCGAAGAAACTGATATCGTTTACAGTGAAGACGATTACGGCGAGTTTATAAAAGAGCAGTTTATCGAACAAGATATGACCGAAACCTACGGCTTTGCCGTTTACGATTTGCACGATTTAAGCATGGCTTTTGCCGCTAACGGAGATAACTATTTGCTCGCCGTTAAAGAAATACTTAAATATGAAGCGCCACTTTCAGAGGATTGGCTTATGCGTAGAAGCTTGCCTATTTTTGAAAAATCAGTTTTAAACGCCGCAACCGTAAATATGATAAACGACCTTCTTTCAGGATGCGAAAGCGAGGGGATTATTCGCAAAAACGGATTTTTATATCTTGAAGGAGTTAGCGAATATAAGTTGAGAATGCCTTCGCACGTTTGCCGCAGACATATTAATGCCATCAGTTTAGAAGAGCTTGCAAGTGGATTGTTTGCGATAATTTGTCATTATCCGGCTATTGATAAAAACGGATTGTTTATAACCCTCTCGTACAGATTGGGTATTAGAAAAATGAACGGAATGGTTTACGGCCGTATGGAAAAGGCGTTAATGCTTTTGGTTGATAAAATCGAAATTGAAAATGCTTTTATACGCAAGAAAGCAGAGTAACGTTCGTTAAGTAAAAAAGTGAGTCTATGCGTTTAATTAACGTATAGCCCCACTTTTTTTATGTTTTTTTATAAAATGAATAAAAAACGTTAGTTTGGCAATAATAAAAATATGATTAAGCCAAGTAAAAGTATAAACGATGCAAAAAGATATATTAATGCCTTAAAAGGTAAAAATTTAGACGTTCTTGTTAATCTCGGACGCAACAAAACGGCACGCTATAGCGGAATGTTAACCGGCGTTTACCCGGCGCTGTTTACGATTAGTCCGTTTGGAGATTTTAAAGGTAAAACAAGTTTTTCTTACTCCGAATTACTTTGCGGCGGAGTTAAGGTAAGAAGAATGGTAAGCAATGATTAAAAAAGGCAACCTGAAAACGTCAGGTTGCCTTTTAATATATAGCTGTTACGTAAACTTGTTATAGGTTGCAAACGAAGTGTTTTTTTATTGCTAAACCATTGCTTATGTCGTTGTTTAATTTATAAAAGTAGCGCTATAGGCTGATTATCGCCATATTAACTTGCTTTTTTTATTAATTGCTCGTCGCATCTTGCGTTTTTAGTATCATTTTCGAAGGTCATTTGACCAAGCTCGTTGCAACGGTTTAAAAGCTGTAAGCAAATTTCTTCTTTAGATTTTCCCGTTTTAATAAGGTCGTTCCAATAAACGGGCTTATCAACAACGTAAATTTTCTTTTTTTTGTTAAAATAGCTAACGTAAATCGGAACGTTTAATCCGTGCTTATGGCAGGTTTGAGCAAGTAGTGCAAAGCCGCCGTAAAAGCCCTCTAAAACCGGGAGGTAGCCTTTATCTGAAACTTCGGGGAAAATAACTATACTTTCGCCATTGCTTATTGCGTTAACGCTTTCACGAATGGTTTTAATAAATCTTGCGTCTTTATAGGTAGAAATTAGGTTCAGCCCCTTGTAAAACATATTGGTTAAAGGGCTTGCGATTAGGCAAAAAAGCCTAGCTAAAAATAAATTCCAATGTTTTTTCTCATGGTAATAGATTTTAGTTTGGTATTTATAAAGAGGAACCAAGCCCGAGTTCATCTCGTGAGCGCCCCACATCCTTATTGGAACGTTACTGTAGTATTCTAAGGTTAGAGGGGCGTCTGTTCCCTCGTGGTTGCTTAAAATAATTGAGCCGGTTGTAAATTTTTCGCCAAGAAAGATAAATTTGGGTTCTTTGTATCTGAATTTAATAATTTTTTTTACTACGTTAAACCATCTTTTCCGTTGTTGAACTGTAACTTTTTTGCTCTTTTTATTTGCCATAGTAGTCATCTCCAAGTAGTTATTTTATTAATAATTTAAGCGAATTATTAATCTCAAAAAAGCATGTAAGCGTATTATATAAAAGGTGATTTTTTTTGTCAAACGTAAAAGCTTTTTTTTTTGTTTTTTTAAATCTCAACAATTAGTGATTTTAACAATGATTAATTAACGATGATTGTAAAAAGTGAACGTATAAGTTAATTAACGGCACTTTTGATTATGATTATTGCGGTATGTACGGCACTATTAGCAAAGCAAATACCATCGCCACTATGGGAATAAAAATACCAACTATAAGTTGTGCTACAGTGTGGCGCTTAAGCTTTAACGACGACGTGATTATAGGAATAAGTATAGCGTATAAAATGGCAAAAAAGGGGCTTACCCTATGGCATAAAATTGCAATCGGGCCTGAAAAGGCACAGGTGTGCGCACTTGATTTAAATTTAAACGCATAGTTTAGTATTACGGTTATTATCATAGAAAAAACGTAGGTAAGCATTAACGCCTTTTCTTTTTGATTGGTAGGAAAAACAAATATAAAAATTCCGCCTAAAATATAGCCTATTGCGCTAAAAAGCATTGCGGCGTGCCGCTCTTTGTTGCGGAGGGTAACTTTATCTTCGCACTTTTTAATGCGTACGAATAAATATGCCGATGCGGGCAATACCGATAAACAAAATATTATCGCGCCCATGTTAAAATAGGATGAAAAAAAACTATCGTCGCATACGGCAAGAATGCATACCAAAGCCAATGCTATTAAACAGGGGGCGGTTAAAATTCTTATAAATTGTGCGTGTTTCGTACTCATGTGTATACCTCGTAATTTTAGTTAATATTATAAAGCAATTTTACGTATACGTGTGGTAAAAAGCTTTTTCGCTTTGTTGGAAGTTTAAATGATAATAAGGTAAGTTTTAAACGCTTGGTAACAGTTGTTATTTTAAAAGTTTTTAGCGTTTGCCGGGTAGGTAAAAATACTTTTTTTGATATAATTGATAAACGCTTGATTTTTAATGCTTGCACCTAAAACTTCTTTTGTTTTTTGGCTTTTAAAATGGTAATTTTTTACGATCATTTTAGTGCCTTGCCTTTTTATTATGGTTAAATTATAACCCCAAATATAAAAAAATGCATCCTACTTATTACGTACTAAACTATAATGCTTTTTTTTGCTTTGTAGAGTACAAAAAAACCACTCTACTATGAGTAGAATAGCTTGTCTACTCAACTTTTTAAAAATAAAAAAGCGCGATTAATCGCGCTATAGCCTCATTTTTATATTAAATAGGTAGCTAAAAACAAGTAATTTAATAAACGGCGCAATTTTTTATAGGTGTAACGTTTACGTAAGCTAACAGCCCTTTATTTTACCTATTTTTTGCCATAAAAAAATCCGCCCGAAAAAGCTCGAGCGGAAAATAAATTTTAATTTAATCGA
>JAFTIY010000099.1 GCA_017456665.1 Clostridia bacterium
AGTTATATTATGAAAAACATTAAAAAATTAACAGTTATTCTTCTTGCGATTTGTATGCTTGTTTTTGCCGCATGTAATACCGGCGTAACCGATAATAATAGTGATAGTAACCTTGGCGAAGAACAAAAACGAGAATACACCTTCGTAATGCCAGACGGAGCTCCCTCTCTTGCTGCCGTTTCTCTTATGAAAAACTATCAGCAAATCGATGGCCATAAGGTGAACTATAAAATCGTTCCAGCCGAAAATATAGCAACCGAATTTATTACGGGTGCTGATATTGCGATTATGCCAACTAACGCTTCGGCAAAGCTCTTTAACAAGGGCGTTGATTTAAAGCTTTTGTCGGTTAACGTTTTTGGAGTGCTCTATATGATAGGAAAGCAGCCTATAGCTTCGTTAAACGACCTTAAAGGTAAGGTTGTATACAATATTGGCGAGGGCGGAACTCCCGACCTTTTGTTAAAATACTTCTTAGAAAGCGCAAACGTTGAGTACGTAGAAAGCACCGTAAGCGTAAGCGGTAAGGTAGCTTTGGCTTATGCATCAAGCGCACAAGAGGTTATGGTTAATATTGCTCAAAATAGGGCTGAATACGGCGTAATGGGCCAACCGGTAGTAACCAATGCAAATAATAATTTATCTACTCAAATCGTTTTGGATTTTCAACAAGAATGGCAAAAATTAAACAGTAACGGCTCTTATCCTCAAGCAGGCGTAGTTGTTAAGGGCAATATTGCTACCGATACCTCATTCGTTCAAGCTTTATACCAAGCTATGCAGTTAAACGGCGACTATTTGTTGCAAAATCCCGGCGAAATCAAAGGTGTTTTAGAGCAATTTAATTCTTCGCTTACCTTTAACTTTACTAAAGAAGTAGTTCAAGCGTGCAATATTGGCTGTAAGAGCGCAAGCGAAGTAAAACCCGCACTCGTTGAATATTTTACTAATATAATGCAATTCGATTCTTCTTTTATCGGTGGAAATTTACCTTCTGACAATTATTACTTGAATTTTTAATAGCCGTTAGTTGTGCGGTAAAAAAAAAAGGCGATCAAACTCAATATATGAAAAAATGGTTTAACGTACTGTATCCGCTAATTTCAATGGCGGTTATCTTGCTCGTGTGGTACGTGGCGGCACTTGCTATTGGTAAGGAGATTTTGCTGCCAACCCCGCACAAGGCGTTTGCCCAGCTGGTACAGTTTTTAACAAGTGAAAATTTTTACGTAAGCGTTGCGGCAACTTTATTGCACGCGGTGGCATCTTTTTTGGCCTCGCTAATTTTAGCGTTTGCGCTGGCGGTGGTTGCAAGCTTATCAAAAACGGTTGAAATGCTTTTATATCCGTTTACGGTAATTTTGCGCGTTGCCCCCACTATGAGTGTAATATTTTTAGCAATAATTTGGATAAGCTCTGCTGACGTTCCTTATTTATTGGTGTTTTTAGTGGTATTCCCCATGTTATATACCGCCTTTTTATCAGCGATAAAGGGGGTAGACGTCGATTTAAAACAGATGTCTAAGGTGTATGGCGTGCAAAAAAAACACGTGCTGTTACATCTATATATACCTTCTGTGGCCTCTGCAGTTTACGGGCAGATCGCATCTACTTTATCCTTTTCGGTAAAGCTTGCTGTTGCAGGCGAGGCGGTGGCGCAGGGAAGTATGTCGCTTGGTTTTTTAATGCAAAAAACTAAGGTATCTTTAGAAACTGGGCAGCTAATTGCTTATACGGTAGTTGCAATAGTTTTGGGGTTTTTGCTTGAGCTCGCGGTAAAATTTATCGCCTACGTTATTAAAAAAGTGAGGTGCAAATATGCCAAAGCTGATTAACGTAAGTAAAAAGTTTTCAAACGTAGAAGTTTTTAATAATTTCAATCTTCAAATAGGTGAGGGTATAACTACCGCTATAATGGGCAATTCTGGCGTTGGAAAAACTACGCTACTCAATATTTTGGCAGGTATTTGCGATTGCGATGGAGTAGTAGATGTTAAAAGGCCTGTTTCATACGTATTTCAAACACCTCGCCTTATAGAAAGCTTAACCGTAAAGCAAAACCTTGAATACGTAATGAAAAACTCGCGTTTAAGTAAAGATAGCTTAAATAACGAAATAGACGAAATGCTAAAGCTAGCACAAATATTTGATAAAAAGCATGCCTACCCAAATCAACTTTCGGGCGGGCAAAAGCAACGCGTAAGCTTGGTAAGGGCGTTTTTATTTAATAGCGAATTAATGCTGTTAGACGAACCCTTCAATTCGCTTGATATTGGCTTAAAAGTGCGAATAATCAACTTATACCGCGACTTATTAAATAAAAAACCGCGTACTGCGGTGCTCGTTTCGCACGATATCGATGAGTGTTTGTTAATAGCAGACGAAATTATCGTGTTGGGTAATAATAATGTTATTTACCGCCAGGGACTTAGCAAAAGCAACGGCCTTCGCGATATAACTGATAGCGAGTGCGAACAAGTTAGAAAGGAAGTATATAAAGCGCTTACGCAAAATTAAAAGTATATTTTAACCCAATGCAATGAATAAAATTTAAACAAAACGTTCATAACTATAAAGCAACCGTAGCCTACTCGGTGGCATAAAATATAACGGGGCTTTAATTAAATATGGACAATCAGTTTCAGTTTGTAAAAAGGGGCGAGTTGTATTACGCCGACTTAAGCCCCGTAATAGGTAGCGAGCAGGGTGGCGTAAGACCGGTGCTCGTAGTTCAAAACGACGTGGGCAACCGTTACAGCCCAACCGTAATAGCTGCTGCCGTTACAAGCAAGATGAACAAAGCTCGCTTGCCAACTCATATAGAGCTTCAGGCGAGTGTTTACGGGCTTAATAAAGATAGCGTTATTTTATTAGAACAAATTCGCACCATAGATAAACGCCGGTTAAAAGAGCGCATAGGATTACTCCCTCCTCAAATGATGGCAAGGGTAAACGATGCACTCCTAATAAGCTTAGGGTTTATAACGGAATATGCTCAAAAAGCATAAAAATAAGCCTTATATACTTCGCATTTGCCACAAAAGTTACGCTTTTTTCGGGTTGTTTACGATGTAGTAAACGTCCCCTCAAAAATGCTCGCTGTTTGGTGTCAACTGCTCGTATCTAAGGCTTATTTAAATAATATAGGGTTGGCGGCAGCCGGCAAAAGTTGCGCTTTTTTCGGGTTGTTTACGATGTAGTAAACGTCCCCTCAAAAATGCTCGCTGTTTGATGGGCTGCTCGTATCTAAGGCTTATTTAAATAATAAGTGTTGGCGGCAGCCGGCAAAAGTTACGCTTTTTTCGGGTTGTTTACGATGTAGTAAACGTCCCCTCAAAAATGCTCGCTGTTTGGTAGGCTGCTCGTATCTAAGGCTTATTTAAATAATAATATAGGGTGAGAACTTAATTTATATACGTATTCTTGCAACCGCAAACGTAACGCTTTTGTGATTACTCGCTCAAACAATTATCCACATTATTTAAAAAACAAAAGACTTTACACGCCGAAAAAACGTATAAAGTCTTTTTTGTATAATTAACAATTTTTAAAAAACATCTTTTTAGTGGCTAAATTATGTAAAAAATTAAATAATATAAAAAAAATTTATAATTATTTTTCCGCATAAAATGCGCGATTTTGAGCTTGTTAAAAAATTTTTTTAAAAAAGGGGTTGACAAATTAAAAAAATGTGCTATAATATTAGCAGTCGAGAGGATAGAGTGCTAACACTCAAACAAAAAGAGTGCTAAAAACTATCGCTTAAGACAATTTAACAATAAGGAGTTTATTATGAGAAATTATATTTTAGCAAATCCCAATCAATTTATTAACAACTTTTTTGACGAATTTTTTACTCCCGCAGCAGAGAGTATTGAAAAGAGTATGGCTACCGATGCAAGAAAAACCGAAAACGGAATAGAGCTTTACGTTGATCTTGCAGGGTTTAAAAAAGAAGAGGTTGAACTCAAATACGAAAAAGGCTATTTAACTGTTACGGCAAAAAAGAGCGAGGATAGCAAAGATGACAAAAGTTTTTTAATGCGCGAAAGATCAGTGATTAAAAGCCGCACCTATTACGTTGGAGAAGTAAACGAAGATGGAATAACCGCAAAATTAGATGGCGGCGTTTTATCTGTAGCTTTGCCTAAAAAAGTAGAGGTAGAAAATAAAAAGACTATAGTAATCGAATAATATATTCTAGTGTTTGGTTATAGTTTTCCTCCTTAAAAGTGGAGATAATCTAGTTATAGCCCCACTTTATATACAAACCTTCATAATGATATTAACGAAAAAAAGGATATACCTATTAAAGGTTATCCTTTTTTCGTATTATAATTTATTAAAATATAAAACAGCAAAAATAATCGTATGGGCAACGATAGAAAACAAATTTGTTAATATAAAAATCGCGTGCTGGGTTTTGTGCCTAAAAAAGAGCATAGCTAAACTACCGCCAAGCCCGCCGCCTAATGCAGAGAGGAGCAAAAGTTTTTTTTCGGGTGTGCGGTAAAAGTTGAATTTAGACTTAATTTTGTCGTTAACGTATAAAATAAAGGAAGTAACGTTAATAATGGCAAGCCATGCGGTATAGGCAATTAGCCAAGGCGTCATTATTTTTTCGATTTTCCTTCAGTAGCCGACGTGCTGGGTTTAGAATAATCTTGTTTTCTGATTTTACCGTCGGTTTTATGAATAACTATGTTGCCTTCTTGATTGTCTGCAACAGTTTTAGCATAGGCAATGGCTTCTTTTTGAGTGTTAAAAAGTTTTAAAGCCTTTTCAGCCTTTTCGCCTTTAACTTGCCATTTTCCGTCGCTATTTAACGAGATGTGATACTTTTGACCTATTGCCATTATTATTCTCCTTTGTTTACTATTTAATATTATACACTAAAGCTTGTAAAAATGCAATAGTTTTGCTAAAATTTAGCTTAATCTTTTTTAAAAGCAAGCAGTTTATATGTGTTTAGGTTGACAATTTATAAAAAAGAGGTTAAAATTACCGTAAAAAAGGCAGGAGCCGTTATGTGTAAAAAAAATTGGAGTATAATGTTCGTTTGTCACGGCAATATTTGCCGAAGTCCTATGGCAGAATGTATTTTTAAGCATTTAATAAATCAAAAAAGGGTTGAGCATTTATTTACCGTAAACTCTAGCGCCACAAGTCGTGAGGAAATTTGGGGTGCTGTGGGTAATCCTATATATCCGCCTGCGGTTAGAGAGCTTGAGCGCAATAAAATACCAGTTGTTAACCATAGGGCAGTTCAGCTTGCTAAAAGCGATTATGAAAAATACGATTACATCATCGCGATGGATAGCAATAATCTTTATAATATTAAACGCATCGTTGGTGTAGATAGCGAAAATAAAGTAAAAAAGCTTATGAACTTTGCAGGTAGCGATAAAGACGTTGCAGATCCGTGGTATACCGACTCGTTCGATATTGCATTTAACGATATTTATCTCGGTTGCACTGCATTATTAGAGTTTTTGTTGCAAAAAGCTTAAAATTTTATAAAAGAATTTCAAAAAAAGCCTCATTTTAAATTGCAATATAAAAAACATTGTGCTATAATAACTATGCTAAAAAATCCGTCGGGGTGTAGCGCAGTTTGGTAGCGCGCTTGAATGGGGTTCAAGAGGTCGCAAGTTCGATTCTTGTCACTCCGACCAAAAAAATGACTGTAATTTTGATACAAAATTGCAGTCATTTTTTTATCCATTACGGAGTAATGGCATATCACCACGCAACTTGTTTGCGTGCATATCATCAAAAAGAGCGAGAAAATCGCTCTTTTTTGCATATCATCACGCTTTAGCGTGCAAAAAAACTCCGTAATGATGATATACAATGCTCCGCATTGATGATATCCAGCCACTTCGTGCCTGATGATATACACTTTCTACGAAAGTGATTAAATCTGC
>JAFTIY010000100.1 GCA_017456665.1 Clostridia bacterium
TCGGCAGCCTTTCTAGCAGCTTCCTCCTCGGCAGCCTTTCTAGCAGCTTCCTCCTCGGCAGCCTTTCTAGCAGCTTCCTCCTCGGCAGCCTTTCTAGCGGCTTCCTCTTCAGCGGCTTTTCTAGCAGCTTCCTCTTCGGCAGCTTTTCTAGCGGCTTCCTCTTCAGCAGCCTTTCTAGCAGCTTCCTCTTCGGCAGCTTTTCTAGCAGCTTCTTCAGCAGCTTTTCTAGCAGCCTCTTCCTCAGCGGCTTTTCTAGCGGCTTCT
Organism: Clostridia bacterium; assembly: GCA_017456665.1. Lineage (GTDB taxonomy): Bacteria > Bacillota > Clostridia > Christensenellales > Borkfalkiaceae > HGM11416. The sequence continues at coordinate 265 of JAFTIY010000100.1, forward strand.
TCTTCAGCGGCCTTTCTAGCGGCTTCTTCTTCAGCAGCCTTTCTAGCGGCTTCCTCTTCAGCGGCCTTTCTAGCAGCCTCTTCAGCAGCTTTTTTTGCAGCTTTTTCTTCAGCGGCTTTTCTAGCAGCTTCTTCTTCAGCGGCCTTTCTAGCAGCTTCCTCTTCAGCGGCTTTTCTAGCGGCCTCTTCAGCGGCTTTTCTAGCGGCCTCTTCAGCAGCTTTTTTTGCGGCTTTTTCTGCTTGTTTAGCTAATTTTTTTTCCTCTTCTATTTTACTTTCAGTCGTTGAGTTATTTGTGGGCTGATTTTCCGCAAAACAATTAATATTACAATTTTCGCAATTAGTGCAGTATTTTTTAAATTTTGCAGCTTTACGTTTTTTAGCGCGATTTAAAGCAACAAAGTTAACTTCCGTCGTGTTATTATCAATCATATCAAGCATCTCCTTTAGAGCTTAAACGTGTTACCGTATTATTATACCGCATATCAATAAAAAAGTCAATAGCATTTTATAAAAAGGTTAATATTTTAGGCAGTAATAAAAAACCTCTTTTGTATTGACAACGTTATTTCTATGTGATATAATATTTTTGCGTAAAATATGGCATAAAAGGAGTTAATTATTATGGAATCGATGAACCTCATATCAATGATGAACCAAGCTTGGGATAGAAAGTGCAACGTTAGCAAGCAAGACTTTGAGTTAAGGGCAAAAAACTTAATTTCTCACTGCTTTGTAGAAATAGAAAATAAATACGTTGCTTTTTGTCGCGAAAAGGGTAGCGAATATAAAGACGAGGTTTTTTATATTTTCCAACGCCTTATAGTGTATTTAACCCTTAGCGACGGCGATTTTTTACAGCAAGAATACGATGCATACAAGGTTTACTGCAGTTGGGCGCACATAAATGCACTATCTGTTGAAGAATGCAAAACTCTATACTCTCGCACTTCAACCGACGTAATTATTAACGACCTTAAGCTTATCGACGGCTTGCGCGACAGTATTAATGGAGAAAATTATTCTTCAATGGTATTGGGATTTTGCTATATGTCTTTGATGGGGGATAAAAGCTTTGATGAAAACGAATATTATATTTTAAGATGCTTCTTCCGCAGTGGCTACGATTATTGCCCTCAAACGTGGGAACAATTTAAAAGGGAGTGGAAATAACGGTTAAGTTAAAAAGCGTTGTTGATTTCATTCAAGGCAACGCCTTGGATTTCATCTGAGCAAAGCGAAGATTTCATCGAGGCATAGCCACGATTTCATTCAACCAACGGAAAAAGAGAGGACATTTCGGTTTTCCCGATTTGTTCTCTCTTTCTGCTTGTTATAAGGGCTTGGGCTTAGCCCATAATGCGTTTGACCAGTCAAATGCGATTCTCGCATTTGCATTTTGCGCGATTTCAAATTCTCCGCTATGAACATCACCCTTTAATGCAGGCTTTTTTTTGCGCAAAAAGCAAAAAATGTGGGCAAAATTAAAATAAAATGGCAAAAAAACAGCTAGTTTTTTATAAAAACTTGCATTACCGCCCATTTATTTGACATTTTTTATCAATTGAATTATCATATACTTATGAAAAAGCAAAGAGTAGTTATAGGAATGAGCGGCGGGGTAGATAGCTCTGTTGCCGCTTTATTATTAAAGGAACAAGGGTACGACGTAGTAGGCCTTTTTATGAACAATTGGGAAGAAACCGACGAAAACGGATGTTGCCCAGCCGAGCAAGATTTTGCCGACGTTCGCAGAGTGTGCGATAAAATACAAATACCTTATTATTCGGTAAATTTTGCTCAAAACTATTTAGATAGGGTGTTTTCATACTTTATCGAAGAATATTCAAAGGGCAGAACGCCCAATCCCGACGTTTTGTGCAATCGTGAAATAAAGTTCGGCCCGTTTAAAGATTACGCACTAAGTATGGATGCCGATTTTATTGCAACGGGGCATTATTGCAAAATTTTGCACGAAAACGGCGTTCACCATTTGCTTAAGGCAAAAGATCAAAATAAAGATCAAACGGATTTTTTAAACCAGCTTTCGCAAAATCAATTAGATAAAGTGCTTTTTCCGCTTGCCGATTTAGATAAAAGCGAGGTTAGAAAAATTGCCGAGCAAAACGATTTATATACCGCTCGCAAAAAAGATTCAACGGGTATTTGCTTTATAGGCGAGCGTAAATTTCGTGAATTTTTAATGAAATACATTCCCGCACGCGAGGGGCTTATTAAAACCTACGACGGCAGGGTGCTCGGTAAACATTACGGGCTTATGTATTACACTATCGGTCAGCGCAAAGGATTAGACGTAGGCGGTCAGCCGGGCGACGAGGGTAGATGGTTCGTTATCGAAAAAGACCTTAAAAACAACGTTTTATACGTCGCTCACGGAAACGAGCAAAAGCTATATTCAAAAGGTTTATACTTAAAAGAATGCAATTGGATTCCTTCAGCTGCAAACCAGCAATCGTTTAGGTGTAATGCAAAATTCCGTTACCGCCAATCAGAACAGGGCGTTACTGTTACTTTTATTGATAAAACGCAAGAAGGCTATACGATTAGAGTAGATTTCGACCAGCCTCAACGAGCTATAACCGAAGGTCAATATTGCGTGTTTTATAACCAAACGGCTTGCCTTGGCGGCGGCGTTATTGAAGGCGTTATATTTTAAGAAGAACAACAAAACAATTTCACCTCTAAACGGTTGTTTAAGAGGTGTTTTTTTATAAAAAAGTGGGGCTATAACGCGATTAACAGGGTATTTATGGGGGCGTGATTTTTATCAACTAAATTAACTAGATTTTTCACTTCGCTTAAAATAACCAAAAAAATAGCGCGCAACTTAGTTTTTAACTTAAAAGTAGGGCTATAACGCGATTAACAGGGTATTTATGGGGCGTGATTTTTATCAACTAAATTAACTAGATTTTTTACTTCGCTTAAAATAACAAAAAAATAACGCGCAACTTAGTTTTAACTTAAAAGTGGGGCTATATAGCGATTAACAGAGCATTCATGGTTTTTTTACTTTTTTTACGTCCTTTGTTTTAATAATAAAAAAAACCGCTAAAGTGGCCCTATAACGCGATTAACGGGGCGTTTTGCGGTTTTTGTTAAGGTAAAAGCAATTTTGTGCCGAATGATATTATACCGCATTGTTTTAATGAGGTATTTTTATTACGCGCTGCAAAACTATATTTTGTTATCAATCTTTATATAATTCGATAATTTTGGATAGGCTTTTAAGCAGTTTTCAAAAAGAAAGAGGTCTTCGTATTCTTTAGAAAAAAGCACGTTTAAAGTAGTTATATATTCTTCTACAGCATCAAACCCAGAGCCAATTCCAAAATAATCAGTTCCGAACATAATTTTGTTTATTATATCTTTAATATTATATTTGTTTAGTGCGGGTTTAATTTTAGAAACAAAATCGTTAATTAAATTTTCATAAGGTATATTATTAAAATTTTCATACTCTCCTGAAATATCGGTAAATACGTTTTTGTTTTCTGTTATAACTTTTAAACAATCGTTAAAATTAGGGTAGTCAAAATGCGAAATAATAAAATTGATTTTATCAAATTTTTTTGCTATTTTTGCAATTGGCAGGCATGAAGAGTAGTTTATTTGCTTTTCAGAATGCAGATTTTCAGCCCCTACGCCACAATGAAAAACTGCCGTTAAATTATTTTGTTCGCAAAATTTGTATACGGGAAGTAGCTTTTCGTCATCGGCAAATATTGGTTGATAGCCTAAATAAATTTTTATTCCTATAATTTTATATTTACACAAATTTTTTTTAATATTTTTAAGCTGATCTTCTATAGACGTTTTAGAAAAAGCGTCTATGCATTCGCAAAGAAAAATATTATCTATTTCTCCTATTTCTTCGTATATTTTATCGCCGTTCCCAATTAAACTGTCTAAAGCTTTCATAGTTATGGCGTATCCCGTTCTGTGCTTAAAGTATTCGTTCACAAGTTTTTTACTTTGAAGATGGGTGTGGCAATCAATAATTTTTTTCATTTTTACTCCGTAGTTAATAACGTTTTTCTAGTTTAAAATATAGCCTTTAAAGCGCTGTTTTTTTGTAAAACAGCCTATTAATTAAAATCAAAGGTTATATTTCCGTTTGGCTCAAGCTTTAATCTGCTTTCAAATTGTTTGCCTTTTTTAGAAGTAAAGGTAAGCTTATCGCTCGTGCCCGTTTGAATAATTTTTATCGCTTGTTCTTTACAAATCACCGTGCCCAAAATTTTTAAACTTATTTTAAAAGAGCAACCGTTTTTAGCGTTTACGCAGTTATAGGCGAACTTATCGCGAATTACTTTACCTCCGCATAAAGGGCAAGTATCTATATTTTCTCCGTAAAAGCCGGTATCAAACTGTTTGTTACAATTAAAAACCTCTTGTATTTCATCTTGAGCAAGTTTCACGCTGTCTTCTACTGTAATTTCACCGCGATAAACCTTTTTAAGTGCTTGACCAAGCTGGCTGGTTTTATATTTATCCATAGAGATGTTCATATCGCAAAGCTGTTCAATTAAAAATTTTCCACCGCTTTCAATTTTATAAATGTCTTTATTTAAAGAAATATATTTACTCTTTTTTGCGTTATCAATTATACCTGTGCGGGTTGCTTCCGTTCCAAGTTCCAAGCCTTTAAAAATTGCCTTATAATCTTCGTCGTCGTTTTCGTTATCTGCCGACTTTTCATCTTTAAAGGGGTTTTTTAAGTAATTATTGAGCGTTTCTATAGTGTAGTGCTTTGGCGGTTGAGTTTGCTTTTCTTCAGGGCAAAAATTCACCTTTATTTTATCGCCAACGTTTAGGTTTGGTAAAATTTTATCTTTTTTATCGCCACCGTCGTATTTAGTCCAACCGGGGGTAAGCACGATAGAGCCTTTTAAAAGGTAATCTTCTTTACCTCCCAACGAAATAGTTATTTCGCTTTTTTCGGTAACACATTCTTCCTCGCAAAAAACGGCAACGAACCTTCGCAATATTGCAGAATATACCAGCGCCTCTTCTTCCGAAAGGGCGTCTTTTTTTGGAATTTTGTACGTTGGGGTAAGCGCGGAGTGCGATTCTATTTTGCTATCGTCAAAAATACTCTTTTTGTCTTTAAAAACAACGGGGTATCCAAGCTCCTTTACGCTAGCAAGAATTTCTTTAATTTTAGCCTTTTCGTTTGTTGCCAGGTATTCAGAGTTTGTTCTCGGGTAGCTCACGTAACCGTTTTCGTAAAGCTTTTGTGCTATTGCCAAGCTTTTTTCCATAGGCATTTTGTATTTTTTGCCCAAATGGTTTTGCAGTTTGGTAAGAGAATACAGCTTGCCGGGGTTTAAAATTTCTTTTTTGGATTTTTTATTGGTTACCACTGCGTCTAATTTGTTCATGCGCTCGCAGCAAATTTCCGCCCTTCGCTTATCTTCTTTGCCGAATTTATATTGTGACGTAAGCTCTATAATCTCGCCCGCCGTTTGTTCTTTAGATACTAGGGCGTAATAAATTTCGGGCACGAAGTTTTCTATTTCTTTGTCGCGATCATAAATTGCTTTTACGATGGGCACGATAACTCTTCCCACTCGAAGAAGCGAGCCCGTTTTTAACGTTGCGTAGCGCGTTAGGTTTACGCCGTAAAGCCAATCTACGTAGGTGCGAGAAAGGCCTTCGTTTGCAAGATTTTCGTAGTGGCTTTCATCTTTCATTTCCAACAGCGCCCTTTGCACGGTTTTAGGCGTTTGATCGGGAAGCCATAATCTTAAAAACTCTTTTTTGGTTAAAAGGGCGTGCTGAACGCAAAGCCTAATAATAATTTCGCCTTCTCTATCGCTATCGCCCGCGTTTACTATCTTGTCTACGTCGTCGCGGTTGATTAGCGCCTTGATAATTTCAAACTGTTCTTTAACGCCGGCGTCGGGTTTTCCGTTATCTCCGTTTTTTAACTTAAATTTAAATCGAGCAGGAAAACAGGGTAAATTGTCGAGCGACCATTTTTTTGAAGGCGTTTGCCCGGTATAGTCTTCAACGTCACAAAGAGAAAATAAATGCCCGAACGCCCAGGTTACGAAATATTCTCCGTTTTCGTAATATCCCTTACGTTTGGTCATTTTTCCTATTCCTGCAACTATATTGCGCGCGAGGCTGGGTTTTTCGGCAATAATAACGATCATAATGCAAATATAATAACATTAATCACAAATAAAGTCAATTAATCAAAAAAAGCTAATTAAAGATTTATTTTAACACTTAATTTACCGTTTTTATCGGTACGCGCGCGACATATATAATAAAAATATATGTACGCACGTGTTGGTACGAGCAAAAGCAGTGCGCGTTTATTAAAAGGGCAGGGCGGTTGTGTTTTTGATCGCTTTTTCGCTTTAACAAAGTAGATTAAAGGCAGGCCGGTATAAAATTGTGGTTTTTAAAATCAGAAAACCACAATATGTTGTGGTGTAAAAATCTTTTAAAAAAAAACGAAAAAAATTGCAAAAAATAGCGAAAAAACGTTTGACTTTTTTATTAAAATGTAGTTTAATAAGTCAAGCATTTAGAAAGCGACGCGAATTAAAGTGAAGCTTTTAAAAACACAAAAAAACGCAAAAAAAAGAGTTTAAAACATTTTTTAAAATTTTTAAATTATTTTTAAAAAGTGCCGAAAAAATGCTTGACTTTTTTATTAAAATGTAGTTTAATAGACAAGCATCAAAAAACA
>JAFTIY010000012.1 GCA_017456665.1 Clostridia bacterium
GGTGCAGTTAGTCTTAATTCAAAAGGACATTCCCTTAAAGTTTTATCGATATTTTCGGCCAGCCTATCCAAGCAAAAACGAACGGTAAAGTTTGCTTTTTGTAAGGATAAGAGAAAATCTTCATCGTTTACGGTTAGCTTATAACTCCCCTCGGCTCTAGTATCGTATCCTAAATTAATTTTGCGTTTTAAGCGCTCGGCCATATCAAAGTCGACGTCCATTTTTTCCATTAGTTCAGCTGTAATATAGCCACCACCGTATGAAAAAGCCTTTTGGAATAAAATGCCGTTTCCGAATGCTATAAATACGTTAGTAGTTAAATAGCCTACGTCAACAACCACCCTTTTTACGTCTTTTTCTTCGCGAGTAAGGAGATATTTTGCTTCAGCCAACGCTTCAGCAATAAACTCTATTTTTTTAACGCCCGCTTTACGGCAAATATTGGTCATAAGCTGTATATAATACTTTTCGCCGAACATGTAACACAAAAAGCCGCCAAGCCTATAAGAGAGGATGTTTTCTGGGTGAGCAACCCTGCGGTTATCATCTAGAGTATAATATATAGCGGAAGTGTCGGTTATTACGTATTCTGAATTTTCGCTCAAAGAAAAACTAGTATGAAGATCCTCTATTTCGCGCTTTCTAATGCGTTTTTTACGAGCAAAGGCCAACGTGTGTTCTTTTGTTCTAGCCGTTGAAAATTCACCGGGAACGCTAACGTAAAGCTTGTCAACCGAAGTTCTTGCATTTTTAGAAGTTTCGGCAATCACCTCTTTAACCGCTTCGGCTAAAGAATTAATATCGAAAAATTGCCCGTCGGAAAAACCGTCGTAATCACTTTCGGCAATACTTTTGATAATAAACGTGCCGTTAACACCGCGCTGGCCTATAATGCACGTTATTTTTTGCGAGCCAACTTCCAAAATGGCTACTGAATCTTTGGTCATAATTTACTCCTCACGTACGAAATTTCAAAGTATACGGTAAGCTTACTTAACCGTTAAATGTATGAGTTGCATTTACCCTACCGTCTGCCAAGCTATCTACGACTACAACGCCGTCGATTTTGCGGGCTTCTTCTAAAGAAAGGTAGCACTTTACGCCTTCTTCTACCTTTGCCGTAAGATTTGTATTTGCATTCCTTATTTCGATAATTACACCCTCGGTCATATTAAAGCGCACGCGGTAGTTTCCCTCTTCTGCGGTAAACACTATGCCGATTTGCTGAATATTATCGCCCGAATCACCAAACTCCGCAATGCAGTCGTTTACGTCATCGTTGAGTTCATTAGGAAAGGTAAAAACACTTTTCAACTGACAGTCAGCGTAAACGTTATTGCCGTTTAAATCGGTAAAAACAAATTGAGTTAAAAGCTCGCAATTTTCAGGCACGGCGCTCTTCCTTACTACGAAATACTCTTCATCAAAGTAATACACGCCGTCTTCAGCTTGATAATAGTACTTTTCGGCCCTCTCTTCCAGGTTAATAACCAACTCGTTTGGATACTTTCTTTCAACCGAAATAACTTTTAAGTAGCGGTTAGAAGTGATTTCTTCACGTATTTCGTTTGAATCAATTAAAAAGATACTTTCGCCCTTATACTTTTCGAGTAGGCTTAAAACCTCTTCCGCTCCGTCTTGCGAGGTTACGGTGTAAACGACGCTGATATCCTTTACCGAAAAAAGTTCTTTTAGGCACAACACGCATATCATGACAAACACTAAACACGTTGCCGCTATTACCAGTTTTTTGTGTTTCAACCCGTGCTCCTTTTCGTGCAGCTAATTGCCTTAACGGCATACTACGCCGAGTATTGTTATAATAAATAATTATAATATACATTAATGGCGTTTGTCAACTGTTTTAGCAATTCAATTGCACAATGAAGCATACGTTTTGCGCCTTTTTATAAGCTAAAAAGCGCCAACTTTGTTTATTTAAACAAATGTTTTACGTCTCCACCCAAACTGCGTAATTTTTTATCGAAATTTTGATACCCTCTTCTAATCACTTCGGCATTTTGAACAACGCTGTTCCCTCTAGCGGATAAGGAGGCGATAACAAGAGCCGCACCGCCGCGCAGGTCGGTTGCCGTAACACACTTACCCGTTAGCTTATCGCTGCCAACTATCATAGCGCTGTTTTCGCTAACGGTTATTTTGCCTCCAAATTTACTCAATTCGCAAGCGTACCCGAACCTTCCCTTAAAAACATTATCGCAAATACAGCTTTTACCTAAAGCGCTCAAACACAAAGCAGAAAGCTGGGGTTGCATATCAGTAGGAAAACGCGGATAAACGTCGGCAGTTACGTTCACCGCATGAAATCTTGAATCCATGTGAGTTATTACTCTATTTTTTTCACACTTAATTTGAGCTCCGCCCTTTTTTAGCACCTTAATAATACCGCTAACGTGCGCTAAATTATCAAAATTAAATGAGATTTCTCCCCCACACGCACACACTGCAGCCATAAAAGTTCCAGCTTCTATTCTATCACATATAGGTTTATAGCTAAAAACCTTGAACTTGTGATTTTTTTGCCCGTTAACGTAAATTTCATCTCTGCCACCGCCAACAACGTCGTACCCTGCTAAATTTAAAAAATTACACAAATCTGCAATTTCGGGTTCTTTTGCAGCATTTTTGATTAAAGTACACCCCCTTAACGTAACGCTAGCACAAATAGCGTTAACAGTTGCGCCAACGCTTGGATAAGTAAGATTAACCACACCGCTTTTCATCTTCTCTCCGTTTATAAAAACGTGCTCGCCGTCAACGGTGCAAACTGCGCCTAACTGATTAAATACGCTTAAATGTATATCAATTGGTCTATCGCCAATTGCACAGCCACCCGGAAAATGTAACACCGCTCTTTTAAAACGAGAAAGTAACCCTCCCGCAATAAAAAAAGATGCTCTTGCCCTTTTACATATTTCACACGAAACCTCATATTTACAAATATCGTCGCAGTTTAGAGTTAATCCGTTTTTTTCAAAGCAATAATCCCCCCCTAAATCTTTTATGATTTGAGCCATTACTTCAACGTCTTTAATACAAGGAGCATTTTCTAAAAATACTCTACCGCTCAATAACGTACA
>JAFTIY010000101.1 GCA_017456665.1 Clostridia bacterium
GTTTATAAAACGGCAGAAGGAAATGGCAATGAGTAAAAAAATTAAAAGGTTTGATTTTAAAAAGAAGCCTATAACTCCCAATTTCTTTTGGGGTTGGTTAGCTCGTTTGGTTGCAAAAATAGGGCTTAACATGCGTCCGTATGAAATCGTAAAGCATAACTGCGAGGGGTTAAAGGCTCCGTATATTATGCTTTCTAACCATTCTTCAATGGTAGATTTTATGATTATGGAAGAGGTTTCTAAACCGTATAAAATCAATAACGTTGCGACCATCGAAGCCTTTCACGATTATACAGAGTTTTTACTTCGTAGGGTAGGTGTCGTAGGAAAAAGGAAGTTTGTTCAAGATCTTAACCTTATTAAGCATATACGTTACAGTTTAGAGCATGGCAACGTATTTAATATTTATCCCGAAGCGAGATATTCTCTCGACGGTTGCACTTCGTATTTACCCGATTCGCTCGGAAAAATGATTAAAATGTTTAAAGTTCCATTAGTTGTGCTTATCATTAAGGGTAATTTTATTCATTTTCCGCAGTGGAACAAGGTTGCAAAAAGAAACTTTATTAAGGCCGATTGCACTCAACTTTTAACGGCTGAGCAAATAGAAAGCCTTTCTGTAGAAGAAATTAACGCCCGCATTAAAGAAGCGTTTGTTTACGACGACTTCGCTTGGCAAAAGGCTAACAATATAGTTATTGATAATCCTATGCGTGCAAACGGGCTTCATAGCTTGCTTTATCAATGCCCCAATTGCAAAACCGAACATAAAATGTATTCAGAGGGCACGGAGCTTTGGTGTGAGGAGTGCGGTAAGCGCTGGGAAATGACTGAGCTTGGCGAGTTAAAGGCTAAAGAGGGCGAAACTGAATTTAGCCATATTCCCGATTGGGCAAAGTGGGCGAGAGCCAACGTTCGAGAGCAGGTTTTAAACGGCACGTATCTTCTTGAGGATGAGGTTAGAATTGATACCATGCCCAATGCTCGTGGCTTTATTAAGCAGGGCAACGGATATTTTAAACACGACGTTAACGGAATGACTTTAACCGGCACTGCATATGGCGAGCCATTTACCGTTAAAAAAGAACCGCTAGGGCAAGAGAGTATTCATATTGAATACGATTATCTCAAAAACGGCGATTGTTTTGATATTGCCGATGCTGATGAAACATACTTTTTTTATCCCTTAAACCGTAGGGATATACTTACAAAGGTGTCGTTTGCAGTTGAAGAAATTTACGCTATGCACAAGGAAAAATTGCATAAACAAGATTAAAATTAAACAAAAAAAACAATAACGAAAGTGTGATTAATTAACTTATAGTCACACTTTTTTTATTTTTGCTCATAAAAATGTTGCAAAAATAACTTAAAAATGGTATTATCAATTTAGAAGGTTTTCGGAAAACACTTCTCAATAAAAAAACCGAGGTACAAAATGAATAAATTTTCTGCCAAAAAATTGGCACGCGCAGCAATTATTGCCGCGCTTTACGCCGCAAGCACCATGCTATTAGCTCCCATTTCTTATGGGGCAATTCAGTTCCGTTTATCTGAAGCTTTGTGTGTTTTGGCTTTTTTTTATGCCGAAGCAGTGCCCGGGCTAACTATAGGTTGTTTAATTGCAAACACGCTCGGCAACGGCCCGCTTGATATTATTTTTGGAACGTTTGCCACGTTTGCAGCAAGCTACCTTTCTCTCGTTTGCAGTAAAGCAATAAGCAACGAATGGGCTAAATATGTAGTTTGTTCAAGCTTTCACGTTTTGTTAAATGCGTTTATCGTTCCCATTGCGATTTTGGGTTTTTCTAACGTAACCGAAGGGTATTTTTTGCTTGCACTGCAAATAGGAATAGGTCAACTGGTTGTGTTTGCAACGCTTGGGCTTTTGTTTTATTTGATTATATTGCGCATTCAAAAAAGTAATTATCTTTTTAAAAATCTTGATTAATCGGTTGACAACTATTTAACCTTTATGTATAATAAAAAGGCTAAAAAACTTGCGTGTTTTTGCAAGTTTACGGAGAAATGGCTGAGTGGTCGAAGGCGCACGATTGGAAATCGTGTGTACGTCATAAGCGTACCATGGGTTCAAATCCCATTTTCTCCGCCATAAGCAGTCGCGTTTGAACTTATGCTCAAATGCGACTGTTTTTTCTATTACTATAATTAAATATATCTTTGTTAAAGGAACTGCTGGCATAATCTTTGATTTTGAACGTCCCAAACCCGATATATCGCATTGGGTATTCATTCCTAGAGATGAACATGGCAATTTCATAAAGAAGAAAAATTAAACCTTTGAGGGCTTACAAGATAATCTTGTAGGCCTTTTTTTTTATTTGAACCCTTTTTACAAATTAAATAATAACACCTGAATTTTTCGCCTTTCGAGGTGTCGTTGTACCACATAAAAAACAGAAAGTCAACGGGCTAAAATTATCACTTAAAACTTTATATATGCTTTCCAGAGTCAGACTCAATTTTGAGTTTGGCTCTTTTTTTGTTTACGCAATAATTTCATCCTTTATCTTTGACTTTCTGAGAAGCAATACAACAAGTAAACAGATTTGTGTTTTTTTGTGTGGTTCTTAGCCCCCTTGCCGAAAGGCTAATAAAAAATTCAGGAGGTATCCAAAAATGAAAAAAGTAGTTTACAACGTAACAAGGTATAAGAGAGATGAAATCTATAAGATTTCAGGCATCGGTTATATAACCGAAAAAGACTTGATTATAGCTTGTATCAGCAA
>JAFTIY010000102.1 GCA_017456665.1 Clostridia bacterium
AAAAAAGGTATCATTAAATGAAAGTTCTAACGGTTAATTGTACCAATAAAACCGTCGTTTACTTTAATAGCGTTTTCAATTTGCCGTCGGTTATTGATATAAAAGGCAAAAAAGTAGCCATTTTTATCAGCAAAAAGGTAAACGAAGATGTTTTGCATACGTTAATATCTTCACTCGAAGATGGCGGCGCAAACGTATTCAGTTACCGAACCGGCGATGGCGAAATTATAAAAACTATAGAAAAGGTATCTCTTTTTTCAAGCTTTTTATCTATAAACGGCTTTAATCGCGACGATATTATCGTAAATATTGGTGGAGGCACCGTTTGTGATAGCGGTGCTTTTGCAGCGAGTATATATATGCGCGGAATTACGTACGTTAACGTACCTACCACTTTGCTTTGCGCGGCAGACGCTTGCCTTGGCGGAAAAACGGCGATTGACGTTGGCGGTGTTAAAAATTTATGGGGTACGTTTTGGCAACCGAGTGCAGTTATTATCGACTGTAACTTGATAGATAAAAGCGAAAATACCTTTAATAACGGTATTAGCGAAATAGTTAAATACGGCGTAATAGATAAAAACTTTGGCGAAAAATTAAAAGCTATAGCAAGTATAGATCAAATCAAAAGTAATTTAGAGCAGGTTATTTACGACTGCTTAAAAATTAAAGGGGAGCTGGTTGAAATAGACGAGTTTGATAGGGCTCAAAGGCGTTTTTTAAACCTTGGTCACACCGTTGCCCACGCCATAGAAAGCGCAAGCGGATATCAAACAGGGCACGCTCAAGCCGTTGCAATAGGCATTTATGCCGAAAGCTTAATTTCGCTTAAAGCCGGTCTTTTATGCGAGAGCAAGTATAGTGAAATTATAAGTATGTTAAATCTTTTTATTAAAGATTACGCTAAAATACCTAATCTTTTGCCTTTAATTTCTTATATGAAAGGGGATAAAAAGAATTTATCTGGAAAAATTGCCTTTTCACTTCCTTGTAACGATGGAGTAAACGTGGTATATTTTACTCAAAAACAACTTGAAGATTTATTTAAATAAATAAAAAATTTTAATAAATATAAGGAGGTACGCACTTGGAAAAAATATTACAAGTAACGGCGCTTACCAAAAAGTACGGTGATACCGTCGCGTTGGATAATTTAAATTTGCACCTTAGCGGTGGTAAAATATTTGGGCTTTTAGGCCCTAACGGTAGCGGTAAAACCACGCTGATCAAAACGATTGCAGGTTTGCTTACTATCGATAGCGGAACGGTAACCGTTTGCGGCAATCCTATTGGCGAAAAGAGTAAGGCTCTGGTTGCTTATTTGCCCGATAAAACCTTTTTGTGCGAATGGATGACAATTGAAAAAATGATAGCATACACAGCCGATTTCTTTACAGATTTTAGATCAGAAAGGGCGTATGCAATGATTGAAAGTTTAAATCTTAATCCAAAATCTGTTATTAAAAGCCTTTCTAAAGGAAATAAAGAAAAACTTTCTCTTATTTTAACCATGAGCCGTGATGCTAAGCTTTATTTGCTCGACGAACCTATTGCAGGCGTAGATCCGGCTGCTCGCGATTACGTTATTAAAACTATAATTAATAACTATAATCAGGATTCATTGGTAATTATTTCTACTCATTTAATTTACGACGTAGAGCCTATTTTAACCGACGTTGTATTTTTAAACAAGGGGCAAATAATTTTAGGTGGCCCAACAGCCGAGCTTCGTGAACGCGAGCAAAAGAGCATTGACCAACTGTTTAGGGAGGTATTCAGATGTTAAGCAAATTATATAAGCATGAATTTAAGGCTCTTTTGCGTTGGTTTATACCCATTTGGTGCGCAATTATTGCTCTTTCTATTCTTAACAGGGTGAGTAGTGAAGTTGGAAACCTTTTACAAATCGGCTTATTTAGCGAAGAGTATAACCAATACGAACTACCCGAAATTTTAGTTATTATTTACAGCGTTTTTTCAACCTCGCTCACAGTTCTTTATTCTATGGGAATAATGGCGGCGTTCGTGCTGTGCATAATAGTTATTGCTCTTCGCTTTTACAAAAATTTATTTACCAGCGAGGGTTATTTTACGTTTACTCTTCCGTTTACCCCAATGCAACATTTGGTTTGTAAATTGCTTTGCGGTGTAATAATGTTTATTGCATCGGTGTTTGTGGTTTTAACCTCACTTCTTATCGTAGGCGTTGGAACGGATGTATTTAACGAATTTATTACACAAAATTTAGATTTACTTAACGTTTTAATCCAATCGGGAAGCGGATTCAGTGTATTTATGCTGTTTAATGAATGTGTGATTTTATTACTGCTTTCTATTTTCGTAAGCTTACTGGGATTTTACTGTTCAATTTCGTTTGGTCAAGCATTCCGCAATAAAATCGGCGGTTCAATATTAAGCTATTTAATTATTTCTGCCATTTCTGAAGCAGTTCTCTCGGCAGTTGTTACCGTAATTATGATAGTTGCACTTATTTTTCCGCAGTTTTTCGAATGGTTTGGCTCGTTAGATACCTTTGTGATTTTACACGCTATACTTTGGTTTATGATCGCTTTATACGCAGGAATGGGCTTAGTTTTCTTTAAAATTACACACAAGCGTATGGCAACCAAACTTAATTTAAATTAAAAAAACAATAATTTAAAAAACTCGACTTTTATAGCGTGATGTTCTTAGCGGAGAATTTTTGCTTTGACAAAAGCGCAAGCATCGCAATTGACTAGTCAAACGCAAATGGGCTAAGCCCAAACCCTTATTACAAACAGAAAGAGAGAACAAATCGGTTCAATCCGAAATGTTCTCTCTTTTTCTGTTAGTTGAATGAAATCGTTGCACGGCAACGATGAAATCTTCACTTCGTTCAGATGAAATCCAAGGTCAAGCCCTTGGATGAAATCAAATCCGTCTAAATACAACCCTGCGAAGCAGGATTTCATCGCGAAAGC
>JAFTIY010000103.1 GCA_017456665.1 Clostridia bacterium
AACGCACTCAAAAAAAAGAGAAGCCAAAAAATATTAGCCGCAAAAAGAGAAAAAACAAAGAAAAAAAAGCAGCCGTAAAAAGGCTGCTTTTTATAATTAAATTAGCGTTAATCGCGCTATAGCCTAGTTTTTAACAAAAATTATCCAAAAACAGGCGAATTAACAAATAGCTTTTTTAAAAAAACTGATAGTTATCTTTTACTGTAAGAAATGGCAGCCTTTGTTAACCATAAAATCGCAAGCGCAATAAAAATAATAAAAGGTAAGGTTTGTAAAGAGGAATTACAGCTTGAGCCACCTGTTGCCGGGATGGTTTCAGTAAACGCCGACATACATTTTTTGCAAATCCTCATTTTTTTTCCGTCTGTAGAGGCGGTGGGTTGAAGTATTATTGACCATTCGCCGAATTCGTGCTCACAGGGAGTGGTAGGTTGCTCGGGCTGTTCGGGCTGTTCAGGTTGTTCAGGCTGTTCGGGCTGTTCGGGTTGCTCGGGTTGTTCAGGGTCGTTTGGTAATGGATTTTCGGGTACGTTGTCTTGATTTTGCGCCATTTTAGAAGGAGTAACCATATCTTTTGGTATAGATTTACCGAATAATAAAAATGCATATTCGGGGTAATCAATAAAAACGTTGCGCGTTCCGGTAATACTTTGAACGCTGTCGTTACGAGCCATTTCCCATGTGTCAACGGGGTCTTCTTGCATCCATTTAAGCAAAACGTCTAAATTTTCAATTACACCGCTCGAACCCCACATATAGGTAGTGTTTTTCCAACGGGTGTAAATATAGAGAGCTATTCTTGCGCAATCGCCTCTTGCGCTTTCGCCCGGATCAAAGAATCCGATGGTTTGGCCGTAAGCCTTGTTACCTCGACTGCTGTTTTCGCTTACAGCGGTGGGGCGAAGCATCATAATGTCGTTTTCATCGTCGCCTGCAAGACCTTTACTGTTAGGCCAAGTGTGTTCGCGGTTCCAAGTTTTGCCAGAATCCCAATAACCCGAAAGGGTAGTTCCCGAATAGAAGGAAGAAATTTTACTGTAATCGTTCAATAAACAGTCGGTATATCTATACCAATATCTCGTTTCTTGATAATTATTAATTTTTTTGTGCCTTGAAGTCATAAATTTATTAAGCGAAGAATAAAGCTCGCTGCTGTGAGCGTTTGTTTGCGTTGTTCCACCGCTTAATTTGCTTAACGTTTGATAATCGTAGCCATCGGTATAAAAGCTTTGCGCGTAGGTGGATAAAAACTGCGCGTTTTCGCCTCTAGCTCCCCAATTTACGATGATATTTATGCCGTTGTTGTTTTGCGTAATATATTCAACGTCGCTTGCATCGGTATAGCCGGATGGAGTGGTTACGATAGGTGCGGCGTTTGCTTCAATCGAAAAGGAAGGAGCAATAAACGCAACGCAGAGGGCAAGTAGCAACAAGATTTTGTTAAAATTTTTCATAATCTTCCTCTAAAAGTAAATGATATAACTGTTTATTAATAAAAAGTGTAAGTTTTAGGTTTGGTTGTAAGCGTTGCCGGGTAATCGATTTTTGCAAACGCAAATAGCAAGCGAAAACTTACTTTTTTATGCCAACGATTTTGCAAATTGATAAAAAACTTTCTTGAGTAACCGTATTTCCGATGGTTTTAGTTAAAACCTCTACTCCTACGAACTCTGAGCATTCGGCAAGCTTTTTATTTAAAATAAATAAAACGTCTTCTAAAAGTATAGGCGATAAATTTTGTACCTCTACGATAAAATCGCTGATAACGCGAGCAATATCTTCATTTTCGGGGTAGTCAAACGTTGCGTATTTTACCGCCGTTTCTCTATAAAGGTTGGCGTTTTTAACAAATGTTAAAATGGGAAGCTTTTCTAAAAGAACGCTTACGATTTGCTGATAATCTTTTTTTGTAAGCGTTTGGCTATTAAAAAACATTGCCAGCGCTTGAGAAAGTAAATTATATTCTTCAGCGTTGTTTAACTTTTTTAAAAAGTCGTTCATATTGGGTAAGTTTTTTATTCTGCAAGTTACTATCACTAGGCCTCCTTAAGTAAAGCAAAAAGTGGATTAATCGCGTTATAGCCCCACTTTTAATGCAATCAACTTAAAATTGATACAAAATCAAAGCGTTTAATTTTAAAACTGACCATTTATTAGTTTACAACAGTATTTAAATAAAGTCAAGCAAATTTAAAAGTGAAGACAAAAGGAAGGGCGGCTCTTTTATCTTACGCTTTTTATAAATTAACCGTTAATTATGATTGTGCCATAAAAAAATAAAAAAACACTTGAAAAGAAGGCGTATTCGTGTTACAATATAGTTAAAGAAAAAAGCCTACAAAAGGAGAAGAATATGCATACAATTTTTGGAACGAAGCATTTAATAATAGTAGCCATTTGTCTGTTGTTGATAATCGGCGGATTTTTGGTTGCTAAAAAATGGAAGGAAGAAAAGCTTTTAAAAGTAATGTTTTATATTGGGCTTGCTTCAGAAACGATAAAAATATTTTACTATATAATACAAAACGAGGCAACGCACGGTGGCGCTTTACCCAAAACCGATTTGCCCTTTCATCTTTGTTCTATACAAATACTGTTCGTTTTAGTTTTAAATTTTTCTAAAAATGAAAAAATTAAAAGCTTTTTGCGAAGCTTTATGTATCCAAGCTGTTTGATTGGTGGAGCTGCTGCAATTTTAATAGCAACTAACTCTTCGCTTAACGGCACATGGGTAATAACCACTCAATATTTTGTATATCACTGCGCAATAATGGTAATGGCTCTTCATTTTTGCACCAATAAAGAGCGTAAGCTAATGGTTAACGATTATTTTAACTGCCTTAAGTTTTTAGTTATTTTAATGTTCGTATCAATTTATATAAACAGCATGTTATACGACGGAGTTAACAATATTAACTTTATGTACGTAGTATCTCCTCCTCAAAGTGGGCTACCCTTTTTAAACGAAAATCACGGCTGGTTAGTTTACATAATACATTACGCTTGCCTTATTTTAATTTGCGTAACGCTTTGTTATATTAAGCCTATAATTGTGGCAATAAAACAAAGAAGAATAAGCAAAAAGCAAGCTGACGAAAATGCCGCATAAATTTTATTTAATTGCGTGTTAATCGTGCTATAGCGCGGTTTTTGGCAAAAAAAATAAATAATTTAGCAAAAATATCACTAACAGAAAAAAGAGCAGACATACAAGATTTTTCGTCTTGCGTGTTTGCTCTTTATGTTTGTATAAGGGTTTGGGCTTAGCCCATATTTGCGTTTGACCTGTCAAATGCGATGCTTGCACTTTTGCTAAAGTGTAAATTCTCCGCTAAGGACATCACCCATTCATAGTGCTCTTTTTTGTTTTATTATTTTTATTATAGTTCGGAATTGTCGTCTTGATTCATCGAAAGGCCCTCTACTATAGTCATTGCACTCAAGGTTTCTTCGGTGTCAATAGGCTCGCCAATAGTTAGATTATCGCCTTCTACGGCCACTTCTTCATTATTTTTGCTTTTAATTTTAGCGATAATTTTTTTAATAATAACCAATAGATAATGAAGAGCCAATCCGCAAATAATTGCAACGACCAAATCAAATGCAACCGTTAAGGCAAAGGTTAAAACCAAAACGCAAATTTCGCAAGCGTCTTTTTGTTTAATCATATGTAAAAATTCGCGCCATTCGCTCATATTATATGCAACGATAAATAAAATTGCTGCAATAACGGGCATTGGAATAAGTGAAGCGTAGGGCATAAGAAGTACTAAAATAAGTAGCAAAACTACCGCGTGAACTATTCCAGAAAGGGGGCTTCTTCCGCCGTTACGAACGTTTGCCGCAGTACGCGCAATTGCGCCTGTGGCAGGAATTCCGCCGAACATACCCGAAAAAACGTTGCCAAGCCCAAGTGCAATTAACTCGGTGTTGGGGTTGTGGGTATCGTCTATCATGCGGTCAGAAACAACGCATGATAATAAAGATTCAATGCCTGCAAGAATAGCAATTGTAAATGCACTGGGTAAAACCTTTACAATTGTTTCTGCCTCAAAGCCGGGAAGAGAAAAAGAGGGGAGAGCTGAACTTATAGTATAAAGGTCGCCAATAGTATTTACGTTTAATCCGGTAAGTAAAAGGAGCAAAGTGCCGGCTAAAACCGCAATTAACGAGCCGGGAATTTTTTTAGAAATTTTGGGCCAAATAATTAAAATTGCAAGTGCAAACGCTCCAACTGCTAAGGCAAGCCAATTTATCGTATGTAAATTGTTAAAAACGGCAATAATTTTTTCGCTCGTTTCAATGGCGTGAGTTCCAGCGGGATAGGTAAGACCTAAAAAATCCTTAATTTGACCTATTAAAATAGTTATTGCAATACCCGAGGTAAATCCAATAGTTATACTTTTGGGAATAAACTTAATAAGTGCGCCAACCCTTAAAAGGCCTAAAAGTATTAAAATTATGCCTGCAAGAATGGTGGCAATTACCAATCCGTCTATCCCAAAATCAAAAACGATGCCCGCAACAATAGTTGCAAATGCAGCCGTAGGACCAGAAATATTTACTCTACTTCCGCCCAAAAGCGAAATGACGAAACCTGCGATAATCGCCGTATAGAGCCCTTTTTCGGGTGAAACACCAGAGGCAATGGCAAGCGCAATAGAAAGAGGCAGTGCGATAATGGCAACTATAATTCCGGCAATAACGTCGTTTAAAAGTTGTTTTTTTGAATAGCCTTTAAAGGCGGTAAAAATTTTTGGCTGAAATACCTTCATAATTTCTCCTTTGTAAGTAACTCAAAGATTATACAATAACTTGCGTTTTTTTTCAAGCGCTTTCGTGGAAAAAAGCAAATTTGAATAAGTAAGAGGGATAAAAATTCTTTTTTTTGCAATATGGTAAAAGAGTAAATAAATCTTTGCAAAAATTGCAAATTATATGTTATAATGTATTCGTGGGCTTTTACAGTTTTGAAAAACAATTTGCAATATAAACACTTAAGTGTTTAAATAGCTAAAGAAAAAATTCGAAGTCGTAACGAAAATCGAAAGGAGAACACGTATGTCATTAACACCAGCAGAGGTAATGCAACTCATCCAAAGCCTTATTTGGCTACTTGCGGGCGTAGGCGTTTTTATCGTAGGCATGAACTTTATGGGCGATGCGCTTGAAAAGAGTGCTGGCAGCGGAATGAAAAGCTTGCTCGAAAAAATCAGCAATAACAGATTTTCGGGCGTTGGTATTGGTGCTGGCGTAACGGCGATCATTCAAAGCTCGTCAGCAACGTCGGTAATGGTTATCGGTTTGGTAAACGCCGGCGTTATGACCTTGATGCAGGCAACCCCCATAATTATGGGTGCAAATATTGGTACTACCATAACGGGCGTGCTGGTTGCTCTTAAAAACGACTATTTTAATATGGCCATGTATCTTCTCGCCTTTGCCGGCGTTATGATGGGCTTTTTTAAAAACGAAAAGATAAAAATAGCCGGCAGTCTTTGTAGCGGCTTAGGTCTTATTTTCGTAGGCCTTAACGTAATGAGTAGCGAGCAAGCGTTCGGTAATCCTTTAGTAGAAAGGATGTTTACCGATATTTTTGAAAAGATAGACTTCCCCTTGCTTTTAATATTGGTAGGTGCAATATTTACCGCACTTCTTCAAAGCTCTTCGGCCGCTACCGGCGTAGTAATTACTATGGTTGGAACCGGAGTTTTATCCCTCGATTTAGCGCTATTTATTATTCTCGGCGCAAATATCGGAACTTGCGTAACGGCGCTTTTGGCATCGGTTGGCGCAAACGCTAACTCAAAGAGGGTAGCGCTTATACACTTTACCTTTAACCTAATAGGAACGGTAGTATTTACTGCAATTATTTGGATATTCAAAGAGCCGGTTGTAAGCGTGTTAACGACGTTGATTCCCGGAACGGACGCGATGTCTTTACAAATGAGAGTATCCGTTTTCCACGTAGTATTCAACCTAACTACTACGCTATTACTTCTTCCTTTCGTAAAATTGTTGGTAAATTATTCTTGCCTAGTTATAAAAGACAAGAAAGAAACCCAAGCTCCGGCTTTAACCTTAAAGTACGTAGACGACAGATTGTTGCCAGTTGCTCCCGTTGCTTTAATGCAGGTTAAAAAAGAAATGGATTACATGCTCGACCTCGTTGAAGAAAACATCCTGCTTTCGTTTAGCTCAATAGAAAAGGGAACTGTGGAATTTAACGAAAAAATCAAGAAAAACGAAGAAATTATTAACTTTACAAACAGTGCGCTTACAAACTTCTTAATCAAGCTTTCGGTAGACGTTGAGCAAAGCGCAGAAAGAACGATCGGATCTTACTTCCACGTGCTTAACGACTTAGAGCGTATCGGCGACCACGCTGAAAACTTTAGCGAAATAGTTGTTGAAATGAACGGAAAGGGCATCGCCTTTTCTGACGTTGCACAAGAAGAAATTGCTAGCATGCGCGAACAGGTAGTTCAAATGTTTGCAATTTGTAAAGGGGTATTTAAGAACAACGACAAGCATTTACTTCCCGAATTGACCGCAATTGAAGAAGGGGTAGACGGCAAAAAGAAAGAACTTACCGCAAAACACTATTCGCGCCTTGCAGAGGGTAGATGCAACGCTTCCGCGAGCCCCTATTATTCTTCTGTAGTATTAGGGCTTGAACGTGTTGCCGACCACTTGGTAAACGTTGGATACAGTATCGATAACCCAGTAGGTTCGCAAAAGGGAGCAAACTAGAAGATAAAAGCAAAATAACTTAAATCAAATAAGTGTAACAACGCTATTTGTTTTAGCGAAGGAGCGTAGCTATGAGAATAGTAATTATCGGGCTTGGAACGATAGGTAAGACTATTTTAAAAACTCTTTCTAAAGAGCGTCATACCATAACGATAATAGACGAAAATAAAGAAAAAATAGAAGAACTTATTGAAAAATACGACGTTTCGGGGGTTGTAGGAAACGGCGCTTGTATGGAAATACAAGAGGAGGCAAAGGTTAAAGATGCCGACCTCTTTATCGCGCTTGCCGATTCAGACGAGCTTAATATTTTTGCTTGTATGGTTGCCAGAAAGGTTGGAGCTAAAAATACTATTGCGCGCGTTAGAAATCCCGATTATAGCAATCAAATTGCACAAATGAAGGATGATTTGGGCATTTCTATGCTGGTTAATCCCGAAAAGGATACCGCAAAAGAAATATTTAGCCTTATAAACTTGCCCTCTATCGTTCAGGTAGAGCATTTTGCAAAGGGTAGGGTATTGCTCGTTGAAATCGTTGCCGAAAAGGGCTGTGCGCTCGTTGGAGAAACGCTTATTTCCTTAGGTAAAAAGCTCACCACCAAGGTTCTTATCTGTGCCGTTCAGCGCAAGGGCGAAATATTTATTCCGACTGGTCACTTTATGATAGAGGCGGGGGATAGAATTCACTTTACCTCCGACGTAAACACACTCGGCGATTTTTTAGCTGAAGTAAACCTCGTTAAATCGCCCTTAAAAAACGTTATGATAGTTGGTGGAAACAAGATAAGTTTGTACCTTGCAGAGCAACTATCGCAAAAAAAATATAAGGTTAAACTTATCGAAAACAATAAGTATAATGCTGAAGAGCTTGCCGAAGAGCTTCCACGTGTAACCGTAGTTCAAGGAAACGGAATGCGACACGACGTTCTTATCGAAGAGGGCATTGAGGCAATGGATTGCTTCGTTGCTCTAACCGAAATAGACGAAGAAAATATGATCGTTTCGATGTTCGCAAACAAAATGCAGGTTAAAAAGACTATAACCCAAATTAAGCGCGACGACTTATACGGCATACTGGGCGAACTTGGCATTTTAAATAACGTATCGCCAAAGCACGTAGTTGCAAACAGAATAGCCAGCTACGTTCGTGCGCTTGCAAACAAACGCGGAAGTAACGTTTTAACCCTATCGCGCTTGGTTAACGATCAGGTAGAAGCACTTGAGTTCTCCGCAGCAAAAACGCAAGAAAAAATCTATAACGTACCCTTAAAACAGTTACAAACTAAAGAAAATTGTCTCATCGCT
Organism: Clostridia bacterium; assembly: GCA_017456665.1. Classification (GTDB taxonomy): domain Bacteria; phylum Bacillota; class Clostridia; order Christensenellales; family Borkfalkiaceae; genus HGM11416. The sequence continues at coordinate 8,061 of JAFTIY010000103.1, forward strand.
TGCATTATGCGAAACAATCAGGTAATTATTCCCGACGGTAACGCGTGCATCATGCAAGGTGATAACGTAATAGTTGTAACCACTCATAAAAACTTTGACGATTTAACCGATATTTTTATGTAAGGTGAGGCTATGAATTTTAAAAAACTTGGTAAAATATTGGGCAAGATTATGATTTTAGAGGGCATATTAATGCTCGCTCCTCTTGCCGTAAGCTTAATATACAAAGAGGGCATAACTAATTTTATTGCCTTTTTAGTGCCCATTATTGCGCTTGTTGCAGTAGGCTTTTTATTGCAAATACCAAAGCCCAATCGCGAAACTCTTTATCAAAAAGAGGGTTTTGCTCTCGTTGCTCTCGTTTGGGTAATAATGGCACTTTTTGGCGCAATTCCCTTCGTGATAAACGGCGATATTCCAAACTACGTTGACGCTTGCTTTGAAATAACCTCAGGTTTTACCACCACGGGCGCTAGCATAATAACGGATATAACATTGATTTCACGCTCATCGTTATTTTGGCGCAGCTTTTCACATTGGATAGGGGGTATGGGAATCCTCGTTTTCGTGCTGATTTTTATTCCTGAAAGCAACGATGGGTCTTCAATGCACCTACTCCGAGCCGAAAGCCCGGGGCCGCAGGTTGGTAAAATCGTTTCTAAAATGAAGGTTACAACCAGAATTTTATACTTAATTTATTTAGGCTTAACCATTTTAGAAATAATATTTTTAATGTTTGATAAACCCATAAAAGGTTACGAAAACGATCAGTTTTTCTTTAGCTTATTAGCCGCTTTTGGCTGTGCTGGAACGGGCGGATTCGGGTTTATCCCCGGTAGTATGGAACTGTTTAACCCATTCTCACAGTACGTAATGGCTTGCTTTTTAATACTGTTTGGATGTAATTTTAGTTTATACTATTTAATTTTAATAGGAAAGGCAAAAGAAGTTTTGCGCAGCGAAGAGTTTAGGACGTATTTTATTATCGTTGCAGTGGCGGTAATAACGGTATTTATAAGCTTAATAACTAATACTCAAGCTGTTCCTCAAAATTATACTACCGAAGAGGCTTTTAGACACTCATTTTTCCAAGTAGCCTCGATTATTACAACGACAGGCTTTTCTACATCCGACTTTGGCGCGTGGCCCGCTCTTGCTACGACGGTGCTCGTTTTAACGATGTTTATTGGCTCGATGGCGGGCTCTACTGCTGGCGGACTTAAAATTTCTAGAATAGTAATGGCGGGTAAAGGAACGTATATAAACGTACGCAAGTTAGTAAATCCAAGATATGTTCCTAAAGCAAAGTTCGAGGGCAAAACACTTGAAGAAAAAACTATAAACGACGTGTTTTCGTTTATTACCCTTTATTTCTTTTTAATGCTTATCGCATTATTTCTTCTTTCACTTGATCCTATAAACGGTCAAGCGGTAACGGTTGTATCCGATGCGGGCACGTATACCGTAGAGCACGGATTTTTCAGCAATTTTTCGGCAGCTCTTGCTTGTATTTCAAATATAGGGCCGGGTTTTGAAGCAATTGGTCCGTACGCAAGTTATGCAGGGTATAACCTTTTTTCAAAAATAATCTTAACGCTTACAATGCTTTTAGGAAGATTAGAAATTTTACCGGTATTAATTTTGTTTAATCCCAAAACCTGGAAAAAGATTTAATAAGGCTTATTACATATGGCCTACAGCATTGCAACGCATTGTTTTTTATAGCTTTAAAAGCATACTAAAAAACCGACGGATTTTCCGTCGGTTTTGTTAATTAGTGGGGCTATAGCGCGATTATCGCTTAAAAAGTCTATCAAAAAAACGTTCTCCCTTCTTATGCGCAAATAGGTCACATACGACAAAAAGAGCAAAGTATAGGGGAATTGCGATTAAAGCGATTACGGGGTAGGTTAAAAAGTTAAGTCCGGCAAACGGCGAGTGAATTAAAAACATCGAGTTTACCTCATATGCCATATCTTTTGAAACGAGCACGTAAAATACCAAATTGCAGTAAAGGCCGACAATAAGCATTTCGACTATTGCAATAATTATATTTATTATATTGCGCTTAACGTTTATTTTAACTCGCTTAAAAACGGCAAGCAATAAAACGTTAAAAAGCAGGGTTGCATGCGAAACAATTCCCTTCGTTACGTCAAAATTGGCAAGGGTGGGGTTGCGGATAAAGTCTACGTTTGCAAACATGCCCACCAGCGTAGAAATTATTCCAAACCAAAATATATAATCGCATAAATATTGCCCGATCTTCGACTGTTTGTTTTTAATAAATGCGTATGCCACACACGACCACATTACTACGTTGCAAGGATATATTGGCAAAATTAAGTTAGGATTGTGCTTTAAATATTGTAAGGCAGAACCATCTAAAAAATGATGGTATAAAAGGGAACTGTAATGGCAAAGAACGGTAAAAACTGCAGAAATAATAAAAAGTAAATTTTCAGTTTTTTCACTTTTTATAAATTTTTTAGATAGCCATAAGCCAAAAGCTATTACGGCTAAAAGTACAAAGTTTAATATTAAAAGACCTTCCATATTTTACCTTCGTTAAGTAAAAATTAAGGCGCAGCAAAAAGAAGGCTACGCCGATTTTAGTGCAAAAATCAAAAAACAAATTTATTTAGATAAATCGAGCATGCTGTTTTTTTCGGTTCCGTTAAAATAGCGAATAATTTGCTCGTAACTTACAAAATGCCCGCCGTCAAAAAAATCAAAAAACACGTTAGACGAGGTACTGAATTTCATCATGCGGTTAAAAAACTCTATTCCTTGAGAGACGTTTACTATATCGTCGTATTTACCAACGTAAATTTTTAAATGCTTTGCCTTTGAAATTTGCTCTACGTAGTTTATGGGCGATCGAGTAAAATATTCTTCTTCGTTGCCCTCGTAAGAGCCAACGCAGGCTAAAATATCGTCAACGAAGTCGCTACTCATTTTAACGTTTTCGTCAAGCCACGCCTTTAAATCAAAAATAGGAACGTATGCAACCGTTTTGCTCCAAAGATTAGCCTCTTGAGCTTGTGCAAGCAAGGCGGCTTGCCCGCCACCGCTTCCGCCAAACAGAAAAACGCTATTTTTATCTACGTTTTTGTTTTCTACTACGTATTTGGTTGCTTGAATAATATCGTTAATAGCGTATTTTGAGCCGCACGCCTTTTGGCATTCGGGATTTACTCGCTTATTAGGCCCTCTAAAATTGGGCAAAAGCAAGTTCCAATCCTCCTTTTGTGCGTAAGGAAGTAAATATTCAACCTGGTTTTCTTTATCAAAGCTCCAGGTATGAAGGGCAACTAAAAGGGGGCGGTTTTTTGAACTTGCCGGATAAAAAAGGCTTTGTTGTGGAGTTCCGTCTAGCTCTGAAATAACTGTTAAAAGTTCCATGGTTATCTCCTTGCTACAAACACGATAGTTCCCATGCGGTAGTAATAGCCGGGGGTGTGGAACAAATCTTCTAAATCGTCAAATGCGTTTTTGCCCCAATCGTAACTGTTTTTATACTCTACGTTATCGGGCGCGCCTTCAAAGCGCTGCAGTAGCCCCGCAACTATAAATCTAAAGTTTACGTTGTATAAAATATCTATAAAGTCGGGATCTTGGCCAACCGTAGTGATTTCGTGAGGGATAATTTGAATATCTCTAAAACAACATTTTGTAAGTATGGAATAAAGCTCGCGCCCACAGTGGCGGTCGCCTGTAAAGCTTAATTCTCTGCTATATGCGTTAAATGATTTTACTAAGTTATTTGGATCGGGGTAAGACATTGCCAACCCATCGTCCATATCGCGAATAAAAATTTTGCCACCCGATTTAAGCAGTTTTCTAACGTTTTTAAGGCACTTATATGGGTCGTCGAGGTGAAGTAGTATCATAGAGCATACAACCAAATCAAAGCCCTCTATTCCGCGAGCGTCCATAATTTCGCGCATGTTGTCAAGAAAAGTGGGGTCAAGGCAGTCTATGCAGTAGCCGGTAAAGTTTTTATCTGCATATTTTTCGTTGCCCCTGTTTATGGCGGGCATATTTACGTCTACGCCTATAACCGAAACGTTGTTAAAGCCTTTGATACGGTTCATTATCAAGTCGCCATCGTTGCAGCCAACGTCTAAAAGGAACACTTGATCTGCATTTTCATCTATAAGGCCAGAAATTACCTTTTTATCAAAGTCTAAAAACAGGCGTTGTTGCTGTTTTAATCTTGAAAACTCATCCTTTCTTTCAGAATTATAGGTGCTGTGTATTTTTGTGTTTTGTTGAATTTGCACCATTCCCCAAGAAGAAAAGGTGTTAATCATCTTTTGCTGATAGGTATTGTTTAAAAACTGATTAGCAGTTAAAAATATCATATCGGGCGAAAAGAAAGAGCCGATTTCTTCTATAATATACGCGTCGTTTTCGTCAGATTGCTTTAAGCTTTCTTGATTAATAAGGTCAACAACGGTATCTCCCGTTAACAAAAGGGGGAATAGCGGCTTGCTGTATCTTTGTGCAATTTCAAGCTCGTGCAAAATGGGTTTGCTTTTTATAGAGTCTTTGCTTAAAAATACTATTAAGCCCTTGCATTTTGGGCTGCTTATATATCTTCTTGCCCTCAATTCCCAATCAGAGCCTATACTCATGGCTTCGTCGTATAAAATATTATAGCCCATATTGTCTAAAGAGGTGATGTATTCTTTAATGCTATCTTTGTGTGAGTAACTTAAGAAGATATAATCTTTGTTGATGAGATTCATTATTACGTCCTTTTTGCATATCTCGTATATTTACTATTAAATTATATAGTTTTTATAAAA
>JAFTIY010000001.1 GCA_017456665.1 Clostridia bacterium
CTTCATCGCCTAAAATTTTAGTACAAAGCTTGTAACCGCCAAACCTACCGAGCGCATACATTATAGTGCTTGAAATCATAACGCTTATAAACGACAAGGCAAACGCTTCGATGGGGTTATTATACAACGCCTGACAAACTACGATTAAAGCCATTGAAACACCTGGTATGAAGCAAAGCAAAATAGTAAATACCGTTTGAAGCAATATAAATACTACCCAGCCAACCCAGGAATCTTTAAATGATTGAAAGAGCTGTAAATTAAAATGAATTCCATCATCAAAATAAATAATATTCGTCGCCATAAAAACGAGCATGAATATAACCGATATCGAAACCAGCACCAACAAAGTTATTGCAACGTTTAATATATTCTTTTTTGTTTTAGATAATTGTTTAGTCAATACATCACCAATAATATTTTATTTTTAGGTATTTTAGTACAATAATTTTGTAATGTCAAGTTAATTTTTAAATTAAATCATAATTGCAAAAAAAGGTTATTTTATGCTTTTTTTGCCAAAAATAACAAAAAAAGTGAGGCTATAACGCGATTAACAAATAGTTTAGTAGTTTTGCTTTTGCTTTTAAAAAGCCCTACTTTGATAGATCACACCAAAATTTCATTCTTTTATGTTTACGACAAAATTGTTAAATTTATTACCCAAAAATGTGACCTTTGAGTGAAAATTAAATTAAAAGTGGCGCTATAAGCTAGTTAGCGCCACTTTTGTATTATTTAAAATATTTCAAACAGTTCTTCTTTTACAGCCTTTGGCAAAGTAGTTTGACTTACGATTTGAACGTATTGGTCAACCGTTAAGCATTTGCAAACCTTTTCGAAAACCGAATGAACGTAGTCGTTAAAGTATTGCGCTTTTGTTAAAACTTGCTGCGCAAAGCATTTTATACGTTGCAATTTATCGGGCGCTTGATAAGTTATTTTTACCAAATATTCACTATCTTTTACGCACTTAAAATTAACCGCCATATGTTCGCTAGAGCAATCTTCGAACTTGATTTTTTTGCCGTTTTTATAAACTGCAACCTTACCATCGGGTATTTCTTTAAAAGTAACGGTAATTTTTCTGTTTTTGGGAATAACTTCTTCATCTCCGCTTGCAATAAAGCGAAGGGTTTGAGTTGCTATTCCGTTATTTACCGAGTAATTAGAAGTAAAATTGGTAACGGCTTCGCCCTCTTTTTGCTGTTGATTATCTTCATAAAGCTGATAGCTTCCGTTACCCTCGTAAACCCAAATTGCAAGATTTTGCGGGTTGTTACAGCTGTTGCCTTTATCGAGTGAAAGTGGTAAAATAGCCCCCTCTTTTGCAAATACGGGAACGCTTTCAAGAGTACGCATAAAAGTAAAACGTTTGCCCTTTTTATCGGCAACCTCATACCTTTTACCTGTAAAAATATCAGTCCATACCCCCTTAGGTAGCCAGCCTTTTACCCTAGCGTATCCGTCTTTAGCGGCAGGTGCGGTAATCGGAGCAACTAAAAGCTCGCTTCCAAAGGTATACTCATTGCGGTAAGTATAGCTTTCGGGATTATTCCAATTATAATACAGAGGCTGAACGAGAGCCTCGCCCTCTTTTGCAGTAATATTTGCCGCGGTATAAAGATAAGGTATGAGCTTATGGCGCAAGCGGTAAAATTCTTCGCTTATTGCGCCGGCGCCGTTGGTATAAGCCCAAGGCTCTTTAGTTATAGTGGGTTGCCAACTGCAGTGAGCGCGGTTAATCGGCGAAAATACTCCGTATTGCATAAAACGCAGGTATAACTCGTTATCGGTATAACCGCCCATATGCCCGCCTATATCGTGACTCCACCAGCTATAACCTACGTTTGATGCGGTAGAAGTGAAATAGGGCAAGAAATTTAGCGTTTTCCAAGAAATTACGGTATCGCCCGAAAAGCCCAAAGGCGTACGGTGCGAGCCAATGCCCGCATAGCGCGAAAGGATAAGGCCGTTGCGATTATTTTTTGCATTATCGAGATAATGATAATGATTGAGCGCCCAAAGGGGATCAAGCCCTTCCATGCCCGAATCACTACCCTGCTGCCAATCTATCCACCAAAACTGAACGCCGTCTTGCTCGTAAGGCTTGTGCAATATAGAAAAGTAATTGTTAATAAAATCGTCACTTGTAAAATCGAATTTTATGCGTTTTTTCGTATTTTTGTCAACACCAAGCGCATCGGCCATTTGCTCATACTGATCCTCATAAAACTGAATGCCCGAGGCAGGATGCAAATTGAGGGTGATTTTGTAATTTTTTTGCTTAATTTTATTTAAAAACGCCTTATAATCGGGAAAGAGCTGCTTATTCCAGCTATACCCCGTCCAGCCGGGGTTAGCGCTTTCCCATATTTCCATATCGGTTTCGTCTACCTCTTTGCCAAAAAGCTGCTTGATTTGCGCACTGTTAGAATAATGCCAATCCATATCTATGGTTGCAACGGTAAACGGAATATCTCTCTCTTCAAAACGGTTAAGTAGGCGCAAATATTCGGTATCGGTATAAACGTGATATCTGCTCCACCAGTTGCCGAGCGCATAACGCGGAATAATGGGGGTGCTTCCCGTAATTTCGTAAAGAGCTTTAACCGCCTGCTTATAGTCGCTTCCGTAAGCGAATACGTATTCATCACTGCCCTCTCCCCTTTGAGCAATGGCGCGCCCGTTTTCAAACGAAAGGGTATTTGCATCGTTAAAATAAGCAACGCCGTTGGTTGAGCAAACGCCCACGCCTAAAGGCACTTTTCCATCAAACGTATCGGGAATCCAAACTTCTTGAATAAAATCCTCGCCATCGCAACAGTCTAAGGTGCGATAGGTGCCCTTTAAGTTGCCCTCGTTATCTATTTTTATAAGCTTATTGCCTAATTTTACCCTGCAATCCTCGCGATTTTCGCTTAAAATAAGGGTAGCTTGTTGTGTTTCAACGTAAAATTTGCCCTCTTTTTCATACGAATTAAACTGAACGGGTGGCAAATTACGGTACCAAACTGATAACGTAGCGCTGTTTCTGTATTGCTTATTGGGATTTTTTTCTATCCTAAAAAGCCTGTTTTTTAATACGGTTACTCTATAATCCTTCCAAAAAACTATATTTTGAGAATTAGCCTCGCCGTGAGTAGTTACTAAAAGATGTTCGTTTAACATATTACAGTCCTTTAAAGTTTAATAGCGCAAAAGCGCAAGTATATATCAGTAAAACTAATATTTATCGAGTAGCATTATACCACTTTTTTTACCCTCTTTCAATACTTTTTTAAAAATTTTAACTTGCTTTTTTATATTGCGTTAAAAACTCATCTTTTAGGCGCAAAAAAAGGCAGTAATAAATACTGCCAAACGTTATAAAATTATTTTTTAACTATTAAAAAAACTTTATTTAATATCATCAATATAAGAGGCTATTCCTTCTGCGTAATAACATAATTCTGAACGAATTTTTTTATATAAATCGGTATTTTCTTTCACTACGTTATAGATTAATGAAGAAATGTATACGTTCACTCCGTCTCTCGTAGTTATATATGCTATTTGTTCTTTATAAAAGCCATTTTCTTCTTTTCTTGCTTCATCATCGGTTGGGATAAAATAAAATGAATGAAAATACTCTTCGGGAATAACCTCTTCAGTAAAATGAAAAATAAATTCCCAAGGAGGAAGCTTTTTTACATAATCAAAATTTACCCTTTCGCCAAAATAATCGGTTAAATGGTTATAAAAATAATTGAGATCTAGCTTTTTTCCGCCATATTTATTTATAATTATATCTTCTTGCTCGGCTATCGTTCTTTTAGGCTTTGATGGGGGCTTAAGCTCTGCCCTTTTTATTGCTATTTTATCGTATTCACACACTACTTGTTGGTATTCATTGGTAAGTAGAGCATCTTCTTGCTCCCGCTGCTCTCGAGTTAGCTTTTTAGGGAGATAATATATTACATTACCATGTTTTTTTGAGGGATAATACAATGCATCCCGATGTCGTTCACGCACACATTCAATACGTTCTACCAATGCTTTTACTTCTTGGTTTAGTTTTTCTTCTTCGTTTATCATATCCTTAAACCATCCTTAAGTAATTGCCGGAGCACCAAAAAAGCTGTGCGGCGTATGGTCTTTACCTGGGTGATAATGTTGAAAATACACCCCACTTTTTTCTCCTTCATCGTTATGATATCCATGCCTCTTTGCACCAACAAGTCCTTGCCTTACTGCCGCTTGCTCCGCAACGTAAAGAGCATCCATCTCTAAAACTGTGTAAGTATTTAATGAAAATTGCGCACCATTCACAAGGACCGGTATTGAAGTTGATAGTACGGTAATTGCCTCTTGTTCTGTTATAGATTGGGCAGAAATATATACGTCTGAACTCATAACTATGGCTAAATAATACTCATTTTCAATTTGAACTTCTAGAGCGATGGTAGTTACTTTTTCTAGTTCAAATTCCCTATCAAAAACTGTTAATCTATAACACAGCACCTGCGTCATTTCAGTTTTTGTAACAAATATAGAGGTAAAAACATTTTTTATCCAACTGAAAAACGACGACAAGAAGGTTGTAACCATAGTTGTAACAGTTGTTACTACGGTTTTTATGTATGGATAACAAACAATTACAGCTGTTGTAGCTAAATATGCAGCAGCAATCAAAAGACTACTGCTCAAAACGCCTTCTAACACCATACGGCTGTTTGTTGAATAATTACCGTTAATAACGTCGTTTACAGAGATTAATTCACCGTCAATGTCTATGTAAAATTCATCATCTTCTTCATCGTAATAGGGCACGGCAACAAAGATTTCACTTTCAACTATATCTTCGCCGCTTTGTATATACGTTATTATTGGGAAGGTTAAAGATGCATCTACTCCGTAATTTATATACGTTTCGTAAATTTCAGTTACTTCACCTGACTGCATTGTTTCGCGAACTATAATTAGTTGTTGTTCTTCATCAACTATATATTCGTAGCTATCAAACACAGATAAAAAGGCTTCAATTTCATCTTCTACAGTCGTTTCATAAACGGCATCTGCATATACCGTTTGCATCGCTACATTTTCAACCGGCAAGTCGCTATTATCTTCTATATAAGAAGGTAATAAAAAGCCAACTAGTAAAACTGCAGTTAGCAAGGTAGAAATAAGCCCGATTTTAAATTTTTGTTTTTTCATATAAATCTCCAAATAAAATTTTTTTAGTTAGTTTGCATTATATCGCTATTTTTTTCGTTGCATTAAACTACTATAAATTATTTAAATACAAGATTATAAAACTAAAATAAATGGTAATTAACGTTTTATCAAATTTAAAAATGACAGTAATAAATACTGCCAAATATTATAAAATTTATAATTTATTATAAAATTAGTTTTCTGTTTCTTCAAATTTTTTATAGTAGGTTTCAAAAACTCCGTCGATAATATCGTCGTTTAAAACCATTTCGAGCGTGCATTCTTCATCGCCAATGGGAACAACTTCAAATACGAAGGCTTCGTCTTCTTCAACGTCTTCCATAGGTTCGGCTGGTTGCAAAATTAAATAGCATTTGCCTTGATACTCAACCTCGTCTATTTGGGTAAACTTAACGTCTTGCCCCTCATCGTTTACTAAAGTTATAATTGAAGCTTCGTTTACTAAAGTGCCAATTTCGTCTGCCTGAGCGAGCATTTGCTCTATTTCGTTATTGATATCCATTTATAAATTTCCTTTTAGTTTTTTTGCTAAAAGTGGCGTTAATAAGCTTATAGCCCCACTTTTTATTCAACCAAGGTTAACGCGCAAATAGTTTCTACCCCTTTGCACTGGGCAAACATATCGTACCCGCACAAAAAGTCAATTTTATAACCGTTGGGTAAAATTTCGCCCTCTTGGCAATTAACGGCACAATCAACCTTCTTTTTAAGCTCGCCCGAGTCGTCGTAACTGAGCGTTCCGCCAATAATTGCGATATCGCGCGCGAGCGTTTGTGGACTGCAAGAAACGTAAATTATACGCCTTGGCTTACTTTTTAAAATTGCCAAAGCAACCTGTTTATCAAGCCCCTTGCGAGGGGGATCTAAAACGAGAGCCGCATTGGGATTTTCGGCAATGATTTGAGGTAGATGATCTTCGCACGAGCCGCAAATAAAGCGAACGTTATTTATTTGATTATCTTTAGCGAGTTGATTTGCGCATTCAATAGCCTCAGGTACTATTTCGATACCGATTGCATTGCCGCATTTTTTAGCGATAATGGCAGTTAAAAGACCGCCGCCACAGTATGCGTCGATAACCGTTTGCTCGCCCGATACAAGTTCACTTACCCTTGAATAAAGCCTACCCTTTATATATTCGTTAACCTGCATAAAGGTTGCAGGCCCTACCTGATAGTTAACGCCAAGGAAGGTATCGTTAACGTAGCCATCTCCGTAAACCTTGATAAATTGATCGGTTAAAATTACGTTATCTTGGCGGGTATTAACGTTAATAAATAGCGAATAACGCGCTCCGAGAGCGACTTCTAATAAATTTGTAAAATAACTTAAGTTGGGCAAACCAACTCCGTTTACCACTAAAATAACTATGTATTCAAAACCGATTTTTTTAACGACCAAGTGCCTTATTGCACCGCTGTGAGAAAGCTCGTCGTAAGCGGTAATACCTTTATCGGTCATATATTTTTTAAGTGCTCCGATAACTTTTGCACACCATTCACCGTGAATAACGCAATCGTTAACGGGAACTACCCTATGACTGTTAACGGCAAAAAAGCCGAGCACAACGCCGTCTGCCCCCTTGCGAACGGGAAGTTGTAGTTTGTTGCGGTAATGCATTGCGGGCGTGCTTGCAATTACCTTGCTTGGCGTTGCGTTAATAAAGGCTATTTTTTTAAAGCAGTTAGTTATAAGCTCGCGCTTAATAACAAGCTGTTGATTGTACTCCACGTGCATTAGTTGACAACCGCCGCATTTGCCAAAAACCGGGCATTTTGGGCGAGCTCTCTCCTCTGCGGGAGTTAAAACCTCTTCAACTTTGGCAAAAACGATATTTTTTTGCACTTTAAGCACGCGAAAACGAACCTTTTCGCCGGGAATGGCAAAAGGTAAAAATACTGTGTAGTCGCCTGCTTTAATTATACCCTCACCGTCGCGTCCGTAGCCGGATACGACGCCAAGACAAATATCGTTCTTTTTCATAATAGTAAATCTTTATATAAAATGGTAAAATATTTATATTTTTTTATAATTTTAATTTTGCAACGATTGAATTAATAGCCCTTTGAAAATATACCATAAACCAATCGTATACGATAAACACTAATCCGCCACCGATAACCAAAACGTAGTTTATATATTGCTTTATAACCTCGTGTTCTACGATAAACATCGAGGTAAAATAATACATAACAAACAGCGTTGCTATAAACCACGCAGCCTTTATTGCGGTTGCTAATATTACGTTAATTTTATATTTTCGCTGTATATCGTTGGCGAGTGGATGTAGCCCAAAAAACATTGCAAAGGGAATTAGCACCTGCAGGCGCATGCCCGTTAAAATAAAGGCAAGCAAGGCACTTGCTAAATAAGCTAAAAAACCGCCCATTCTGTACCCTTTTGCAAGCGGAAGCATAAGCGCAAGGCTTGCCATAAACAAACATGATAAGTCAAGCACCTCGATATACGAGCCCAAAACGAGCAAAACCAACGCAAAAGCAGCCGATATTGCCGATAACGCAATTACCCTTGACTTTGAGTTTTTCATATATTATCTGCAGTTACAGCAACAGTTGAGCAAAATGTTACAAATTGCCATTCTGCAGCAAAAATCAGCACAGCTATCGCCACCCATCATATCGGTGGGCTCTTCGTAATTAGAAGAATAATTGTTATTTCCGCCGTTACTGCCCGATTGATTCCAATTTGCGTTTGAAGAGTTTTTAGCGTTTTGCGCGTTATAATTAATCTGTTTGCACAGCTTTTCGTATGCAGTTTTATATTTTTGGTTATCGCCGTCCATCTCAATTGCGATTTCGAGCTGTTTTTTACTTTCGTTAATCCAATTCTTTTTATAGAACACTACCGATTGTAAATAGTGCCATTCTGCACTTCTTTCGCTAAAATTATCGAGCACGGCTTGAGCTTCGTTAATTTTACCCGCCTTAATGAGTGAATCAACCTCGCTAATAGCCGAACTTGCGCCGTTTTCACCACTACCCAGTTCTTTGCGATAGTCGCAAATTTCGTTATAAGCTGTATTGAGCTCGGTAAGCTTTTTTGCCGCCTCGTTGCCGGCCTCGCCCTCTAAAAATCTGTCGTTTTGGTATTTATTGCGAAGAACTAAATACGCTTGATAAAGCTCTTCATCACTTACGTTTTCGCTTACACCTATAATTTGATAATATTTGTTAATGTCGTTCATTTTATCACTTTTTGCTTTGTTTTAAAAGCACCTTTTTTGTTTTTTCAACCGTTCCCCTAAGCGAAACGTTTCTTATAAGATCGGCGTTAAATTTAAAGCGGAGGTTTTTAAGATTTTGTTCAATTCCGCTCAACGTTGCCGACGTTATAAACGAAACCTCTTCGCCGTAATTTTGCTTAAGTAAAGTAAAATCGCTTGCTCCGTACGCCACGTAAAACGGGTTGTAATTGCCCTTTTGTATATCTTTATCGTAATCGTCGAGCGCATCGATTAAATAAATCCATTTGCCCATATTGTAAAAGAAATTATAGCTAAATTCGTTAGCTACTTCGCCTAAAAGCTCGTTAGAAAGTTCTGCCAGCATGCAGGCAAAGGGATGGGCGATTTTATCTATGCTCTTTTCTTGACCTTTTTCAAGCTTATAAAGCTTTTCGTAATTTTCACTTACTATTTTTACGAGATTTGGGTATTTTTTTGCGCTCTTTTTAAAAGATGGATTAAAAAACAACTTTAAAAATCTACCCCTGCCGTTATCGCGCACGTCATCGATAATTTTAAAATACGCCAAAATAACGTTTAAGCAGCCCAACGCAATCGAAAGATCATCCGGCTTTGCTATCGGGCGCTTTGTTATTGGATGAATTATACAGTGCTCGCGCTTAATCTCCACGTCTTTACCTAGTAAGTTGTGTATTACAGCCGACATAAACGCCATATCGTAGGTCAACGAAAAACGTGCGCATTGGCCGCAGCCTTTGCCTATGCTTTTACAAATTCCGCAATATAGGGCTTTGTATAAGGTATCGTCTTTCATATAAAGATAAGGCGTATCGGGTTTAACGTAGCCAAACATTACTTTTTACGCTCGGGCGTGTAAAGCCCAACCTTTTTATATACCTTTGCGAGCATTTTTTGAGCCATGTAAGAAGCCTTTTCTTTACCCTCAATTATTATTTTATCGAGATAATCCCTGTCTGCCAAATATTGTTTTTTACGCTCGGCTATAGGGCAAATGGTATTTGCTACGGTTTCGCCAACGGCAAGTTTAAAGTCGCCGTAACCTACACCCTTAAATTCAGCCTCTGCTTGCCCTGCAGTTTTACCGCTGAATACGCAGTAAATGGTGAGCAGATTGCTAATACCCTTGCGATTTTCATCAAAAGCGATAAGGTTTTCGCTATCGGTAACCGCTCTTTTAAACTTGCGAATTATAGTATCGCGATCGTCGTTCATAGAAATAAATGCGTTTTCGTTAGCATCACTCTTGCTCATCTTATGCTCGGGATCTTGCAAACTCATAATATTTGCGCCCATTTTGGGAATAAATCCTTCAGGCACGGTAAAAGTGGGGCTGTAACGGTTGTTAAAACGAACAGCCAAATCTCTTGCTATTTCGAGATGTTGCTTTTGATCTTTACCTACGGGAACTACTGCCGCATTATAAAGTAAAATATCGGCAGCCATAAGCACGGGATAATCCATAAGCCCCATATTTACGTTTTCGGCATGTTTTTTGCTTTTATCTTTATATTGAGTCATTCTTGAAAGCTCGCCCGGATAGGTCATAGTATTTAAAATCCAAGTAAGCTCCGCATGCTGCGGCACGTGCGACTGAACGAACATAACCGACTTTTCGGGATCAACTCCGCACGCTAAATATAAAGCCAAAAGCTCTAACGTTCTTTGGCGAAGCTCTGCCGGTACTTGCTTTACCGTTAGTGTGTGCAAGTCTGCAATAGAATATATACATTCGTACTCATCTTGTAAAGTTACCCAATTTTTAATCGCGCCTATATAGTTTGCAATGGTGGGTATTCCCGAAGGTTGCACTGCGCTGAATAATCTCAATTTTTTATCTTCCATAACTCATCGTTATAAGCTACCCAATCGGTAGGTTAAATACAAATTTAGGCAGGTAAAAAATACCCGCCGTAGTTATTTTTAAATTTATTAGTCACAAAGTTCGCTAAGATAAGCGGGAAGCCCCTCTTTACTGCAAGAAACGGTTAAAATAAATTTAACGCCGTATTCTTTTTCAAGCTTTTTAGCTTCGGCAATAAAGCCTTCTAATCCGTTTACGTCGGTATCGGTTATTCTTAAAATACCGTCGATATAAATATATTCGATATCTGCATTACCAGCCATTAAACCATCGATAAAGCCGATAAATCCTGCCACTCCGCTAATGCTAAAATCTTCGGTGTATACGCAACGAACGTTAAAATCTATATTTGCTGAATAAGATTTTTTTTGCGAAATAAATACTACGTTGCCCTTTGCGGTTTTTGCCGCTTCATTTACTGAATCTACTATTATTTTAGTTTTGCCGGTACCTTTTTCACCGCAAATTAACTTAATCATTGTAGTGCCCTCCATGCGTGCGTTATTATTATGTATATATATAATACTACATTTTATAAACTTTTTCAAGAAGATAAGCGGATTTTTTTGTAATTTTTTTTCAGTTTACCTTTATTTAACTTATTTTTTACCCTTTTTTGCAAAAAAATTATATCAGCACTTTCTTTTTTTATATTTTTTTGACTAAACACCTAAAAACTTAAAAAAATAAAACGCCACCCAACAGCTAAACACGCTTAGGCGGCGTTTTTAAATTATAAGTTTATTTTTAAGTTATCTAAAAAGGCTTTTAATCCAAAACCAAATGGTTTTTATAGCCGCGCCGTTATGGTCAAACGAGCTATCGTCGCCGGAGTTAAGTCCGCTATCTAAAAAATCTTCAAAGAAGTTTTCAAAATATTCGCCCAGCGTTAACGCTAAAACACCCACGAGTGCGCCAAACGCAATTCCGAACGCAGAGGTTAATATACCTACGAGCGCAAATCCGCTTTTTGTTTTTACTCTAGAAATAATACCGAGAATAAGCCCTACTATTCCGCAAATAACAGATAAGTACCAAGCCGAAGCCATACTTAAGCTTACAATGCCGAGCACCATAGAGGTTATTGCCATAGCTCTGCCATTTGATTGCTTTTTATCACTTGAGTTATTTTGTTCATTCATTTGAGCATACGGATTTTCTGATGGCTCGCCCGATTGGCTTGCCCCGTAAGGATTAGAATATGAAGCATAAAAGTTATTATAAGAATTGTTTTCTCCTGCCATTCTTCTGTATTCATCATTATAGGCATTTGGAGTATACGGAGGTATCTTTTGAGTTTGCGAACTTTCTTGCTCACCCTTTTCTTCGTATTCGTCAAATGGGTTAGCGTAGGGATTTTCGTACCCATTACCCTTAAGTTGATTATTTTTTTCGCCTATTGGCTGCTCTTCTTGATTATTAAAATCTTGATTGTTAAAATCGTTGTAATCTGACATAATTATTCCTCTTTACAAAAGTGTAAAATATTAAAGCTTTTTACAGCTTAAGCTTACGCATAAATTGTAACACATATTCGCGATAAATGCAATAATTATCTACGTCTTCTGCGTTTTTGCCTATTCTTTCTGTAGTTATTGGCAAGTATAACTACGATTATTATAAGAACCACTACTATTGCAGCGATTATCATATACACGTAGTCTATTTCGTACGCTAAATACTGCGAGAAGGTGGGATTTAAATTATTAATACTGCCAACGTATCTAACCGCGCAGTTTCCGTTTTTAGACTGCAAGGCTATAAATACGAGCGCGTTTTCGGTTATTTCGGGGAGTTCTACGTATTTTTCGGCAAGCGGAACTTTTGCTCGATATAGTACGTCGTAGTAATGGAACTGCCCGCTGATAAAGTTTTCTAAAGTAACGTTAGATTGCCCCTCTTCGGCAAGTTTTTTCATTCGCTTGGTTGCTTTAATAACCATTACGTAGGCGTTGCCGGTTTTTACGTCGCTCTGCCAATAAAGGCGATCAGTACCGTCGATATAGCGCGAAACGTATACGTCGTTGGGATTAAGAACGGGCATATTACCCTGAGTTTCGGGAAGCTGCACGTCAAAGGTAACCGATCCGTCTTTGTTTATTGTGATCTGCGAAAAAACTATTCCGCTATTTTTTCCGTTAGAGTATAAAACTGCGGTTTCGCTTTTTACGTTAGAGCCACTAACTAATTTTTCTTCAGTTTTAGTAAGGTCGCTATTGCCAAACGACGCCATGTCGTACAGACACAGCTCCGTCGTTAATACGTACCGAGTCTCGTCAGGTTTGTCAGGTTTGTCAGGGTTGTCAGGGTTGTCATATTTGCCAAATAAAGAATAAGAAACTAAATTAGTTGCTCCGTTTACAGACTTGCCGTTGCCAACCCTGTAAACGTATACGCTGTCTTCTCCGTACATATTGCCTAGATCAACCGAGCCGAGATTGCCCGACGAGTTAATATAGCCTGCCTCTTGATTTACTCTGTAAATAATCAAGCCATTGCCAGAAAGACTGCCGTCAAAGGGAATATCTTCCGTTGCATTATCTTTAGAGCGAACCTCAGCCATAAAGTATTCGCCTGTAGTTAAATAGTCTGAAAGTACTATTTTTACAGCACTTGCTCCCTTGCCCGAAAGTGAAGGATA
>JAFTIY010000104.1 GCA_017456665.1 Clostridia bacterium
TGAATGAACGTAACCTTTAATCTTGTTAACGCCGTTTTCTTTAACGGGATACCAAGTAACGGGAGCGTTTAAAGAAACACCGCTTACAGCTAAGTTGATTTTAACTTGTTGAGGAAGAACTTCTTTACCGATTTTGTCGATAGTGTTAACGTCGGTAGCTAAAAGGTCGTAATCTTCAGCATTGAGCTGTTGAACGCTTGCAATGTATTCGGTATCTGCGCCAACGGTAGCTTCGTTGCCTGCCATAAGTTGAGCTACGTTTTCAGCGGTTAAAGCTGAATCGTAAACGCGGCATTCCTTAATGTCAACCGTTGCGAAGCCGATAGTAGCGTTAGCAGTAGTTCCGTTTGCTTCAGATTGAGCACCTAAAGTGAAAACGTATTTGCTGTCTTGACGAGTCATAGCAACGCCGGTAAGGGGCTTTTCAACCATTAACTGACCGTCGATATAAATGTATGCGGTGTTGGTATCTGCATCTTCAATAGCAATAACGGTAGTCCAATCGGTAGTTACCTTGGGAACGTCGGTAATGCAAGATTCCATGTGTTGTTGCTTTTCGTCGTGAGTAGCACCGGGAGCGAATTGATAGTTTTCGAGTTGAACGCCAACGCAGTTTTTCCAAGGAGTAATTTGGAAAGAGTCGTTGTAACGGCCGGTAGCCAAGCTGTAGTGGTCGCCCCTATTGGTCGTATTGTCGCGACGGAAGGTGAAAGCTACAGAGAAAGAACCGGTGATAAGGTCAGAGAAGTCTTTACCTGAAGTGCCGAGTTCGGGAGCATATAAGCAACCGCCCTTGTTAAGGTTAGCAGAAGAACCGTCTGCATTACGTTCAGAAACGAGTTGTAAATAGTTTTCGCCCTGTTCGTCTTGTTTAACCTGAAGAGCTTCGGGGTTAGAAGACGTTACGTAAGGAAGAAGGTCGAAGTTATTGCCGGAAGTATCCTTACCGGGATTTTCTGCATCCAAGAACTCGTAGTGAGCAAAGGGAGTAATTTCGATTGCAGCTTCTTCAGCATTAGCTTCAACTGCTTGGTTAACGTTCATTAAAGAACCTGCAGCGCCTGCCAAAAGAGCAAAAGAAAGAACTAAACTAAATAATTTTTTCATACTTTTCTCCTTAAAATATGTTTAATTTATTTGTTTTAACAAATTAATTAGCTTTTTTTAACAGCTTTACCGCTATTGATGTAGTCGTTGTATTCGTCTAAAATATCCTGACCGCTGTAATCTTCAAGCCAGCTATTAACCATTCTCTTCCATTCCATGTTCATAAGCATAGGAACGGTAGTAAGATCATCCCAAGTTAAGGTTGCGGGAGAATAGGTATCTGCATCGTCAGCCGTGAAATACTTGTTGTTTTCGTTTTTCTTGATAGTAGCGATAGTTTCGTCGAATAAAGACTGACAGTCATTAAGGTTTCTAACCGCAGTTTGGGTGTAAAGAGCGGGATAATCGCTCAATACTGAATTTGCTTCAGAACGAACTTGACGGGGAACGATAATATCAGCGTTGGTAGCAACGGTTGATCTGTAGTGCATCGTCCAGTCAACTAAAGCGTATAACATAGTAGCGGGATCTTCGCTGGTAATAGCGAGCTTAAATCCTTCAACGTCGGTTTCTAAAAGAGAAACCTTTTTGCCGTCTTTAACTTCGTAGTGAACGCCTTCAACGCCGTACTGTAAAAGTTCGTAACCTTCGTCGCTTAAAAGGTAATCGTAGAATTCAAGGCATTTTCTGATACGAGCGTTGCTCATATTTGCATTGATGCAGAAGCCTTGCCAGTATCCTTCTTTACCTGCACCGCCCCACGCGCCGTTAGGACCTGCGGGAGGATCTATCATAACGATCATGTTAGTAGCGGTAGCGATATCGCATTTGTAGGTATTCATAAGGCCCGAAACGAATTGGTTAAACCAGTTGTGAGCGTACATCATACCAACGTCGCCTTGCATGAATCTTGATTGTTTGCCGCCGTTATCTAAGGTTAAAGAGTCTAAAGACATATAACCGTTAGACATAAGACGGGTAATAAATGCAGTTGCATATAAAGAGCCGTTAGTAATGTTTGAATAGGTGTAAGAGCCATCAGCTTCAACGAATTGGCCCCAGCCTGCTTCAAAAGCGTTAAAAATCCAAGCGTCCATATCGGTGTTCTTTTCAGAAACGTAGCCGGTGGTATCGTTTAAACCGTTGTTATCGGGATCGTATAAAGTAAACGCGCGAGCTAAGCGGTAAAACTCAAGAAGATCAGCGGGTTCTTTGAACGCCCATTTGGTGCGGATTTCATCGGTAATTTGAGAAGCGCTAGAAACGATTTTTTCTTTAACTAAAATATCGTCTAATTTAGCGTTTAAGTTGTTGATCCAGTCTTTACGAACGAATAAAGATTTTTCGTTGCCCCATGAAGAGGGAATAAACCAAGATTTGCCGTCTGCATATTCAATATTTGAACGCATGTAAGCAAACTGTTGCATGTGATTATAGATGTTGGGGTAAGTTGTTTCGTTTACCCAGTCAGAAATAGCGATTATATCACCATTGGTAATAAGCCTTTTGAAGAAGGTTGAATCTTCCGGACCTTCGGTTAAGAAAATATTGGGAAGGTCTTCATCTGATTGCATAAGACCAAGTTGTTGTTGCCAGTTTGAAGAGCTGTTCATAGCCACGATGTCTACCCCTACTTGCTCCTTTAAAGCAGCATAAACGGGTGAGTTTTGTCTACGAGCATCGTTAAAAGCAGCCCAGTCGTTTTTGAAAACGTCTATTGATTCAACAACCTCGTCCTCTTTAACAACGTATGCGCCGCCGTCTGCCCCGTAATCGTAAAAGGGATCGTACGCGTCGGGATTGCTTCCGCCACCGCCGTTATTATTGTTGGGTTTACAAGCAACAATAGCAAAGCAGCTAACTAATGCCAATAAAATGGCCATAGCCTTTTTAAATAATTTCATTTAACTTTAACCTCATTAATTTTGTACGTATAGGTCAGCTTGCAAAAAAACGCAAGCGTTAACAGCTTTTTTTATTACTTTAACGGTAAACAAACTAAAAGCTGCAAAAAACAAACTTTGATTAAATTACAACTACTGTCTGCGCCCTAACGGACGCAGACAGAGTTAAGGTTATAGAACGAATTGGTTCTTATTGGTTAAAAATTAGTCTTTTTTCTTAAATAATACGATAGAAGCGCCTGCTAAAAGAATTAATGAAAGCATAGAGCCGCTGCCGATAGCGCCCTTACAAGATTGAACGTTGCCTTCGCTAGTTGAGGTTTGTTCAGAATCACCGGGTTGTTCGGGATTTTCAGGTTGTTCGGGTTGTTCGGGTTCTTCAACGTATTCTTTAAATCTTACTTCGATTTCGGTATCGGTTTCGATAATGATGCTGTAAACGCCTTCAACAGCTTCAATAGCTTGGCCGTTTACTTCAACGTAATCAACAACGTAACCTTCAGCGGGAGTAACGTTAATAACTAAGGTTTCGCCACCCTTTGAAGAAGTGATGCCACCAACGTCAACGGTACCGTTTTCGCCTCTTACGTAAGCGTCTACAGAGTAAATAGCTTCAGCAAAGGTTGCGGTAACAACAGCGTCGCCTGCTACTTTGAAGGTGTAAACTGCTCCGTCGGGAGCGATTTCTTCGCCGTTTACGTATACGTTGGTTGCAACGTAGTATTTAGCGGGAACGGGAGTGATGGTAATAACGGTATCAATACCAGCCTTTTCAGCGCTGAATTCAACAGTACCGTTTTCCATTTCGCCAGCAGTAATTGAATATTGATAAGGAACGAAGGTTGCGGTTAAAACGATATCTTCGGTACCAACGGTAATAACGTATTCGCCATTTTCGTTAGCAGCAACTTCTTGACCGTTTGCATAAACCTTATCTAATACGTAGTGGGTAGCGGGTTTAACAGCTACTAAAACGTTGTCGCCTTCAAGGCCCCAAGTTTTTTCAGCTTCTAAAGTGCCGTTTTCCATTTCGCCGTTAGTGATTTCGTAAGAAGGAGTTACGGGAACTTCTTGAGTTACTTTAATTCTAGCGGTAGAAATAGCTGCGAGTGAATTACCTACGTTTTGAACGTAGCCTTGTGCCATCCATTTGCCTTCTACTTCTTCAACAGCAGTCCAAACGATGGGAAGATTGATTTGTGATTTTTGTGCAGCAAGGTTAGAAAGAGTAGCTACTACGGTTGCATTGCCCATAAGAGATACTTTTTCATCGCTTGACATAGCTTCGTATAATTCAGCGGTAACAACCTTATCTTCTGCAAAGGTTAAAGTGGTATCAACGCTTTCAATCCAAGATTCGGTTAATAAGCTGTTGGTTTTTAATTCGCCGTTGTTTTCGTAAACGTTAACTTGGTCAGCGGTCATTGCGAAGTCGTAAATAGCAACGTTACCAACCGAACCAACGAAGTTCATAGGTCTACCTTCGTCCCAAATAGCTGCGCCACCGATAGAGAATCTTTGCATTGCAGAGTTAAGATCATAATCAGCAGGACAATCAACAGAAAGTTTTTGAGCGCCGTTAGCATAAACGGTAACCTTTCCGCCGGGTTGTACGGTTAAAACAACTGAACATACGCTTGCAGCCGTACCTTTTTGAATTTCATATCCCCAGTATGCGTCACTCTTACCCATATCTGCACCTGCGGTGAATCTGAGTAAGTCGTCTTCGCCTGCATATTGGAACCACATCCATTTGGTTGAAATCCAGTTATCAAGACCAAAGCCGATAGGAGTACACCAGTATTCAGAGCCTTGAACACCGTCTGCTTTTACGTCGAATGCAAGAGTGAAAGCCTTAATGTCGTTAGAGAAGTCGTCTTCTTCATTTAAATAAAGCATGCTGGTACCGTCGAAATGAACGCCGATATCATTTTTGGTGGGATAACCCATAACGTGTAAGTCGTAGTTACCCATAGAGTCTTTACCGAGATTGTTTTCGTCAGCAAAGTCATATTTAGCGATAGGAGCTAAAGTTTTAGTTTCAGCAATAAGAGCAATTTTACCGTATGCTTTAACGCCGTCGGGATTGTAAACGCTGGTTAAGTTACCAACTAACATCTTTTGTCCGTCAACAACTTCAACGCCCGTCCAGTTAACTAAACCTTTACGGGTTGCGCCTGATTGCATAGTAACGTCGATTGAAGAACGAGCAGGAGCAAGTTTAATGATTTCTTCATCGGTTGCAGTTTCTTCAACGATAATAGTGCTTGAATAGTCTGCAACTGCAGTTTTTGCCTTATCAACGTCAGCAGTGGTTAATTGGCCGTTTTTCCAATAAGTGGTCATTTCAGCTTCGCTCATAGCAAAGTCGTAAATGCTAACTGCGCCAACTTCGCCGTGGAATGCAGAATATTGGTTACCCCAAGTACAGTCGTTACCGATAGCAAAACGAGTGTTACCGTCTGACATTGACCAATCAGCGTTAACGTCGTAAGAATATTTATTTACGCCGTCAATCCAAAGATTTGCCTTGCCGCCTACTTCAAAAGAAATAGTAACCTGGTAAGTAGTACCGGGAGTAGCAACCATTACTTCTTTACCCCAGTCACGACCGGTAGTTCCATCGGTTGTACCGTGTGAACTATAACGACAAGTGTAAACGCTTCCACCGTCGGCATTTTGACCGATTGTTAACCAGTTCCATTTGCTAGCGCCCCAGTCATTCCAACCAAAGCCAATAACTTGTGCACGGTTAGGAACATTTGCTCCGGGAGTCATTGTAAAGTTAAGCGTGTATGAACCTATTGTTTCACTTATATCGCTTTCCTCATTAGCCGCATAAATTGCACCGCCTGCAAATAATGCACCGTTTGTGCCTTTAGATACTTCGCCTGTGGTAGCGAGATTGTAATTACCCATCAAATCTTTGCCGAGATCGTTTTCATCAGCAAAGTCGTACTTTGCGATCGGGTTAACCACGGTAGGTTGTACATCGTCTGCTTGAACTTTGTTTAAAGTTAAGCCGCCGATAACAGAGCTTACGGAAAGTGTTAAAGCGCATACTGCAACTAAAACGTTTTTCCATTTCTTTGTGAACATCTCATGTTCCTCCTTTAAAGATATAATTCATACGCAGTTTTCTGCGTTTGATCCAATGTTATAATAATGTTTACGCGCAAATTAGCGGGTATTTTGCGGCAAAATCAACCCTTTTCACTACCCTTGCAAATCGCTCAAAAAAAGTATACATTATTTGAGCTGTTAAAATTTGCTAACGGCTGTTTTGTTATGCGTAAATTTACTGCTTTTAGGGTGCGTTTTGCACCTTTTTTTTATGTTAGTAAAAGTATACTTTTTTTGAGTAATTTAAGTAAAATAAGGCTACTTAAATTTACCCATTTTTTTATCGGAAAGGTAAAAATATATACCTAAAAAAGTAAAACTTACCGCACCTTACAAGGTAATTATAAATGCCGTAAAATCGTTTGTCAATAGGCATTTTAAAATTATGTCATATTTTTTAACTTTTTGTTTTAATTTATCACTTGCATTTTTTTCCGTTTTGTTGTATAATTAAAAAAAACGCACAACTTATTTTTTGATTTTTTTAAAAAATCATGCATAAAATCTACGTTTTTTCGTTTTATAAAAAATTTTTAGCTTTTAAAGCAAGCGTTTTAAAAAAGGTAAAAAATGAAACTTAAATTTTGTGATATTCAAAATCATGCCTTAGAACCAATATCCTATTACATGAAAACCTTTGACGAAAGTTACCCCGGAATGGGCATGCACACCCACCCCTACTTTGAAATTATGTACGCGTCGGAAGGCTCGTTCTTCCTTGATATTTACGACGAAAAGCAATCTTCAGATTTTAAGCGCTACAATATTAAAAAAGGGCAAATTATAGTTTTAGACGCGCACGTTTTCCATCGCATTTTATTAGATGAAAATCAGTATGCCATTATTTATAACGTAGAATTTATGCCGAGATCGCCCGATGAATACAATCCCTTTGGCGTAAATTCAATTATGAAATTAAACTATTCAAGCCTGTTTTTGCAAACCAATTTTAAGTATATTACCAATAACCCGTTGGGGTACGCCGTAGTTGCCGATACTCACAACGTAGGATCTGCATTTAAAAACTTGGTTATTCTTCTTGCAAACCAAATTAAATCGGTTGAAAACGCATGCGCAGTATTTACCGCACAGCTATCTTTATTCGTTGAAATATCTAAATGCCTTTCATTTAACACCACCCCATCAACCCACTATATACGAAAGGCGGTTGCCTGCATACAAGAAAATTTTCACCACTCCGATTTTACCGTAGACGACGTTGTTAATCAGGTTGGAATAAGCAAGGCTTACCTTCAAAGGCAATTTAAAATTCAAACGGGTATGACCATTTTAGAAGCTATTAACAACCTACGCATTCAAAAGGCGGCAGATTTGCTCGTTAATACCAATATGATGGTTAAAGATATTGTAATTCAAGTTGGCTTTAAAAGTAAAAATCAAATGCTTTACGAATTTAAACGAATTATGAAGGTTACCCCGCTAAAGTACAAATATATGCACAATAAAGCTACCATCGATCACCATTACGTTAAATACAATTCGTACGCACTGCCCCAGTTTGATAATCCTTCTTATCATGGAAGCTTTACAAAATCGGCAGATGAAAGCACTGAAGGCGGCGAAAACGGCTAAAACAAAAATAGCGCAGTTTTACTCATTTAATACATTTTTAATGGATAAATATTGGTTAAGAGTGTAAAAAAACAGCATTTTAACAAAAAAAATAAAACGCTAATTTTAAAAATAAAGGTTTTTAGATTTAGCGTTTTTTTTGTTACTCTTACTTAAGTAAGAAGTTTTGCTGTTTAATTTGTTAAAATTTATTCTTAACGTTTTTTATTGCTCGAGGTTAAAAAATATGCTCTATATTAATAATTGCTATTGACACCCCCTAACTTTGATGTTATAATACGCTTGCCAAGTAAAAATTTAGTCATAAGGAGAAAAACGATGTTTAAAACCTGGCGAAAATTACTTACCTACGTTTTTGCGTTTATGCTTGCAGTATCATGCTGCTTGGGTATTTTTGCGTTAAACGGGCAAAAAACAGTTACAGTTAGCGCAGTTGATTCTTCTAACATAGCAATTATAGAAGATTATCTCGATAAAGCTAACGAACTATCCGTGCAAAGCGAATACCAACAAAAATCAAAGGCGAGATTGGTAGTTTACTTAACCAACCTAATAGAAAATTTCAGTACGTTGAGCGGTAGCGAAAAAACGGCTTGTATGAACAACCTAAAGGCTACCTATTATCAGTATTATAACGATTACCTTTACGGCGACGTACAAAAAAGCGAGCATATAATGTCGCTTGGCGTTATATCCGACCCACACGTTACCGCGGTTGATTACCCCTATAATTTTTATACTGCTCTTACCGACTTAAGAAATTTAAGACCGGAGCTTTCTGCAGTTATGGTAACGGGCGACCTTTCTGAAGACGGAGTTTCTGCCTATAACGAACAAAACTCAAATCTAGATGATTACTACGATTTTATAACCAATTTAAATTATAAAAACATAGATGGCGAAAGCATTCCCTTTTTAAGCGTAATGGGCAACCACGACGTAAGAGGACCTACTGCCGACGGCTACGGAGCAGATCACTATCAGCCCGCAGTTGATATGTATCTTGAGCGAGAAGGAGTAGATAGCTTATTCTTTGATAAATGGATTAACGGCTATCACTTTATTATGCTTAATACCACTCAATACGAGCGCGACGACTGCACGTTAAGCGCATCGTGTATTGCTTGGCTCGATAAAGCTTTATCTGAAAATGAAGACGGAAGACCTATTTTCGTGCTTATTCACCAATATAAAGACGTTATTCACACCGACCAAAACGCGGCGTATACCTTTGAAGAGGTTATTGCCCGCCACCCTTCAGCAATAGTTCTTTCAGGCCACAACCACTACGGCTTTACCGTTGCCCCCATTGAGCAAGAAGGTAAGGGAACTTACGTTAACATACCTACCATTCAAAAATCTAACGTTGGAACGTATAACGCTCCCGGATATTACGTAATAGACGTTTATAAAGAGGGCGTAGTTTTACAGGCAAGACTCTCACGCGAGCAGCAATGGGTGCCCGAATCAAACGTTGTAGCTCGCAACGAAAATTATGCAAACGTTGAACTATTCTCTGGTAAAACCGCTATTGTAGAAGAGCTTGCACATCAATTCGTAACCCTTGAAAAAGTTGACGCCGTTAACAGCGTTAGCGGTAAGGCTATAAAAATTAGCGCTGAAAACAATCAAAACGCAACGGTAGTGCTTCCGATAATGGCAAAATCTACCGTTGAAGCCTACGAAGGCTACGCGATTTACGTTGAAAGCGACAAACCTGTAAAATTAGAAGTTGGCTCTGCCCTTTTAAAGCCAAACAGCCCTTATTACGTGCTCGAAGGCGAAATAGTTCAAAAAACTACCGGTGAAAACGGCGAGGTTGAAGCACCCGGCTGGGTTATTATTCCTAAAGACAGCTTTGACTCAAAAGCTCACCCCAATCCCTACCGCTACTTAAATATTTACCCCGCGGTTAACAGTACCGTTTACGTAGACGCAGTTTGCTACTTCTTTGATTTAGACGTATTTATTGATTCTATCGCTAATATTACCTATTCATTCCAAAACGCTTTAGGCGAAACCATTTTAGAAGAACAGGCAATTTTTGGCTCTGATTTGAACGTTCCCGCCGACCAAACCAAGGATGAAGACGCAGGCTATACCTACCAATTCGCAGGTTGGGATATAAACGGCGATGGCCAAGCTGATACCCTACCCCAATCGGTAAAGGGTAAATTTACCGCAAAACCGTTATTTACTGCTACTGCAAAGCAGTTCACTTATACCTTCTTAAACGCTGACGGCTCTACTATATTATCGGTTACCGATTATTACGGCAACAAAATAGATATTCCCGAGTTGCAAGACCTTGAGGGCTGGGACACCGACGGCGACGGCACTATTGAAGGCCTTTCGGGCTATATTGACGGCAACGTAACTGCAAAGGCTGTATTTAAAAATACGTCTAAAGAATACGAATACATTTTTAAATCTAAAGATGGATTCATTTACAAAAAGGGCTGGGTAAACGCAGACGAAAGTATGGTTATACCCACTAATCCTGTAAATAACGACCAAAACACACTTTTCGTTGGCTGGGATTTAAACGAAGATAACACACCCGACCAACTGCCCGAAAACGGAATTATTAACTCAAATCTTTATGCAACCGCTGTATTTTATACGCTTAACACCTATCAAACCTACTGGCAGGCTTCAATGATTGGCGTTACCATGCAAAACGCTACTCAAGCCAGCGGCGAACACTTAAAATTACAAGCTCAATCGTGGGCAAGCTCCCCCACCGGCTCGGCTGTAGTTGCAAGCTGGAACGGAATGGGCTTAAAGGGCGAAAATAAAAAACAACTATCTTCCCCCTACTTTACTCTACCTATTCCCACCGATAAAGGCTCTAACGGCTTTGCGCTATGGTTAGACGTTGGCGATAACGACGGCTATGCGTTTACCCTTTATAAGCAAAATAAGGCAATAAACAGCGGCAACGTTTACGCATTGAGCACCGACGGCGAAACGTATACCTTAAACGCAAGCTCTGCAATTTCGCTGCCAAACTCCTTTAAAGGCTGGCTTTTAATCCCCACTGCTTCATTCGGCTCGGCCGCTAATCTTGAAGAGGGGCAATACCTGCAAATATTGTTCGATTTTAACGCGGCAAGCACCGATACCGAAAAGCAAATAGCTTTTGGCGCTGCTATTCAGTTTAATAATTCCGTTCAAACGGTTATCGACAGCTTAAGCAAAAACTTCTTTAGCTTTACTAACTACGACGGAAGCGTTATCTCTTACGGAGTGCTTAACCAAACCACTCCCCTAAACGCTCCAACCGCACCCTCTCGCCCCAACGACAGCTATTACACTTATACCTTTGCCGGATGGGATATTAACGGAGATAACGTGGCAGACGAGCTACCGCAATACTTAACCGCAAGCGTTTACGCTACTGCAGTTTACAACGTTGAAGCAGTTCAGTTTACCTATAAATTCGTAGACGAAAATAATAACCTTTTACTTGAAAAAACGGCTGATTATAACTCATTAATTCTCCCGCTATTTAACTACAAAGGTAGCGTTGACGAAAACCATATTTTAAAAATTACCTATCTCGATTACGAAGAAGGAATGCTTTTAACCGAAAACGTTACCTTTACCGTTAAGCTTGAAGAGATAAAAAAGACCTTTACCTACAAGTTCTTGGTTGACGATTGGGTTTACGCTTACGGCACGGTTGAGTTTGATCAACCCGTTCCCAAGCCTCAAGATCCCGTTAAAGAAGGCTATGAATTTGTAAAATGGAAGGGATATAGCGAAGAAGATTTACTGTTTTACGACGACGAGTTTACCGCAATGTTTAAAGAAGCTGAAGAAATTCCTGAAGAAAACAGCTCTACCACTTCTTCTTCAATAAGCTCAAGCGAAGAGCAAAATACCCCCTCTGCTCTTCCCCTTATTTTAGGTATTAGCGCGGGCATTATCGTTATAGCCGTAATAGCAATATTAATCGTGCTTAAAAAACGCAAATCAAACTAAATAACTTATAAAAAAATGGTCGGAATCATTTTCCGACCATTTTTCTTTGTTTTTATATAACTTTTTAAAAATATTTACTTAAAAATTCTTTAATTTCGCCATCGTATTTCTGCTTGTTCTCTGGGCGTAAATGTGAGTGCTTTCCGTATTCAAACCAAGCCAATTTTTTGTTCTCATGCGGAATTTTATCATATAATATTTGAGCCATTACGGGAAGAGAATATGCGTCTTCTCTGCTGTGAAGCATAAGTATTGGCTTTTTAAGCTTGTGTATTATATCTATATTGCCTACCCTCATCGAATGCCCGGTAATAAGCTTAAACCATTGATCTACCATCTCTAAAACGGGATGAATGGGCTTTTTAAGCTCTATCATATGATTTTTAAAGCTCTCGCTAAAATTGGGATACATTCCTTCTGCAATCATTCCGCCTATATAATCGGGGCAATTAGGCGAAGTAAGCGTCATAAGCGCGCACGAAGAGCCTATGCAAATTCCGTGCAGAACTATGTTTTTAACTCCGTATTCCTCGTGTAAAAATTTTGCCCAGCATAAAATATCTTTATGCTCCTCATACCCCAACGTGTTATACTTGCCGTCGCTTTTGCCGTGAGCCCTTTGATCTATAACCAAAACGTTAAACCCGCTTTCGGGATATGGCTCTGAAAAATAATACCCGTAAACGTGGGATTCTGTTCTGCCCGAAATAAAAATAAGCGCCTTATCGTAACCAAAATCGTAATATTCACCGTAAAGGTTTATGCCCTCGTTTACTATATGCAAATCCTTTTTATACTGCTTGTTTTTTAAGCTCCACTCAAAGCCCTCGCCGTACATGGCGTTTTGAACTGCGTTATCTGAAGGAACTACGCCCTTCCACTTGCTTTTTTTAGTGCGCTTTAAATGTATTACAAGCAAGATATACGCAACAGCGTATATTGGCGCAATTATTAAAATAGCAGCTGCTAAAATGCAAAGCAACACGAATATTGCTATGCCCAAGGGGGTTTCAAACATAAAAATCTCCTTTTAATTGATGCCTTTTACCTTTTTATCCAGCTCGCTTCTGAGCTCGTGAACCTTTTTTTCTACTATGCCGTTTAGCATAATAAGCTGTTCTTTAGTAGGATTTAAACTGCTGCAATAATCGGTTAAGTATATTTTTTTGCCGATTATAACGTGAGTGCGCTTTAAAAAACCGTAATTTCCGTCGGTAACAACGGGTAATATGGGCACGTTTGCACGCAGAGCAATTAGAACGTAGCTTATTTTAAACTCATGAATATTGCCATCTGGCGTGTTGCGCGCCTCGGGAAAAATTTGCACCAATCCGCCGTTTTCTAAAACCTCAACGCTTTCATCCATAAAGCTCATGCTCTTGCATTCTCTATCAGCCTTTATTCCGCCGTGAAACTTGGTTAAAAGGTAAAAGATTTTGTTCTTATTAAACACGAATTCAGAAAGCACTACGTAAAGCTTCCTAAACGGAAAAAGATAGGCGTTTACAAAGTAGTCGAACACGCAAAAGTGATTGCTTACCACAAGCGCCCCGCCCTTTATAAACCTATTTTGCTCTTTTTTATCTTCATAATAGGTTTTTCGCTTAAAAAACGCAAGCTGTAACGGCCACGCTAAAAGCATACCTATACACCTAAAAATATCGTAAATCATAGCTCGTTAATCATTTGTGTGATTTTCTTTTCAAAATCGTTTACAGAATAGCCAAAATCGCTACCCTCTTCATACTTGAGAGTTATGCCGTATTTTTCGTTAATTTCGCCTATTAACGTAAAGTAATCTAAACTGCTGCCGCCAAGATCTAACATAAAATTGGCGTTGCAGTCTATTTTGCTTTTATCGGCATCTAACAGCCTTGCAAATAGCTCGATCAAAAACTGTTTAACTTCGCTACCTTCTTCATTACAGTTGCAAACAGGGCTACCTTCTTCAAAATTTTTAAATAGGCGCACCTTATTTTCGCTTATAAGCCCTTTAAGATAAGAGCGGCTTACCTTTATGCTGCCCTTTGTCATTATCTCATCGTAAGTGAAATATATCTCTTTAACTTTATACGACTGCGGAAGGCTTGCGTTGCAATCTTCTATCTCCCGCGCAAGTTGACTTATTTGCTCGCCGGTAATTCCCTTTGCTACTTGAACAACGAGCATAAGCTTGCTGTTGTCTTCGCTTCCTAAAACGCTGAAGTTTACAGCGCTGGAAAGTGAAAAGCTCTTTTCTGCCAAATCGGGATTTAAGTTTTCGCCGTCGTCGCTAAATACTATATCCGAAATTCTTCCCTCTATATAATATCTTCCGCTTTTGTCAACGCGCACCACGTCGCCCGTATCAAACCAGCCGTCGTTTATAATTTCTTTGCCGTCTACTATTAGCCTTTTACAAACCGAGCTTCCCTTAACCAAAAGCTGATTTTTATCACCGATTTTATACTCAACCGAATCAAAAGGTAGGCCTATAGCACCGTTAACGCGTATTTTAATATTTTTAGAGCACTCTACGGAGGGTATGCAAACCTCGCTCATTCCATATCCGTTTACCAGCACGTATCCCAGCGAATTTATAAGCTTTAACGTAGACTGCTTAATAAAACTTCCGCCCGAAATACAAAAGGTTACGCTTTTACCAAAAAGCTTTTTTCGCACGCTATCAAGCATTTTTACCGCTACGGCTTTGCCCAAATGCGGAAATACTCTCTGTAGCTTATACGAAAGTTCTATGGCACTAAAAAACCTGTTACGTTCCCCTTCTTTTTGAGCCTTCACCTTTGATAAAAGCCCTTTTTCAAATGAGTGCCAAAGTAGCGGAACTGCAAAAATATGGGTTATTTTATGATTGCGCACAGTACGCAAAATGCTTTCTGCCGACATATCGGGTAAAAATACGAAGCTTGCACCAAAAAGCGAATACCATAAAAATACCGCCACCAAGCCAAAAACGTGATAAAGGGGCAAAAACATAAGCTGCTTTATAGCTCCCTTATACGGTTTAATTATATCCCTATTCAGTTTTGATATACCCTCTACGTTTATAAGCTGCGCGCTAATTTCGCTACCCGTATATATACAAATCTTTTTACTTAAAGTAGTGCCGCTCGTACTGATTGCAATTTGGTTTTCAAATGGAGGAAAATCCACCGCTGCCACTTTTTGCCCGCACTCAATTACCTCTTGGTAATGGTAGCATTTGCCGTTAAAATCTAAATTTTCGCAACCTATTTTTATAATAGCCGAAGTATTTAAGGTATTCAAAATTTCGTTGGTAAAATGAACGGGCTGGCGCAAGTTTATTAAATAGGGCTTGTTGCCGCTTTTTAAAATAGCCCAAAAGGCAATCATCCACTGCAAGCAATTTTCGCCGCACAGCGCGATATACCCGTTAGTTACTCCTATTTGAGATATTATGCCCTTAGCCAAATCGTTTATCAATGCTTGTGCTTGCGCATACGTGCAAAAAACCTTACGCGTCATAGTGGGCTGCTCGGTCATTACCAAATCGCCGTTAGAAAAAACTATATCGTAAATATCTTTAAAGCGTCTTTTACTAAGTGAAAGACGCTTTACGTTTTGCATTATTCTTTTATAAGTTTTATTCATTTATGCTACAGCAGACTCCTCTTTTTCTACGTCGGGTTCAACTTTACCCATTTTTGACATTCTGTTTGATAAGAAAAAGGTCATCACGAATGCAATCATGCAAAATCCTGCAACGAAGAATGGGAAAAACGCCATTAAAGGCCCTGCAGTAAGCTCTGTTCCGCCTAAAGTTCTTATTGCAACTAAAACCACCTGCGTTGCAAGCGAAGCCGATACAGCCTCAAATAACCCCTGCACCGCAAAGTACATAGAAGAAGCACAAACCTCACCCTTCTTGTTTTCGTCTGAAGCGAGCTGGGCGGGTACCGTGTAAGTGATAGAGAAAAATGCGCCTATCGAAAACGATACTATAAGTGCACACGCTATTGCCACCGGCATTTTTAGCGCAGTGGGAACTACGTGGCACAGCATCATAAGTGAAATACCTACCGAAAAGGTTAATAGTATGTATTGGAAGGCGAATCTCAAACATTTCTTCTTTAAAATCTTGTTGTATAAAAGCAAGGTAAATGGAACGGGCGCAAACGCGCTTGCCATTACGAAGGTCATATTAAGCCCTTCTCCCACGTTTGAAAAAAATACGCTTATGCCGCCGAGAAATAGTTGTAAACCCAAATTCATAACGGCAACTATGCAAAGCCAATAAACGAACTGTTTGTTTTTAAAAGCAAATTTGAGAGAGGTTATAAAGCTTACTCTCTGTTGCTCTATCTCGCCCTCACTTACTCCATCGAGAGTTGATTTTTCTTTGATAAGGAAAAGAGGTATAAGCATAGTTAGCGCAAGAGGCATAAATATAAGTGCAACTACCCTAATATTAACTCCAAAACCTACGAAAAGGGGCACTAACGCAAAGTTTAAGCTAAAATACACAACGTCGCAAATTGATTTTACAGTAGAAATAAAGTTTCTATCTTGCTCGTTGTCTACTATCTCGGCAAAGGTTGCGTAATACGAAACCATAGTAAGAGTATATCCCGAATAGAATATTCCAAGCAAAATAACGAACCATACGGTATTAAGCAACGAAAACTCAGCGTGTTGCAAGGGGAATAAAAATAAAACGTACGCAATAAGTAGTGGAATATAGCCCATTAAAATTGCAGGTCTTCTACGCCCCCAGCGAGTGCGTAAATTATCGGTAAAGGTAGAAAGCGGAATATCTACCAAACCGTCGAATATTTTGATTATCATCGAAAGAACCATCCACACACCTACGACTATAAGCGTGCGGTTTTCATACGTCCACGATTGAATATTTGCATCAAACCCATCGGTAATAAGCCCGTTACAAAGATGCGTGCCCAATATTACGTTTAACATATTGAGTCCAAGCCCCGAGCAACCGTATAACAGCATTTGCCATCTTTTGGTTAACTTTTTCATAAATCTCCTCCTTTCTTTACACTATTCAAACGATATAACCATATCGAAAAATTCATCGGTCGTTTGAACTACCGTAAGCTCGGTATATACGTATTTTTGCGATACGTATGCGCAAATTTTGTCTATTTCGCTTTGATTAGCTTTTGAACTGGCAAACAAAGTTACAACGTCTTTAAACTGTTTTTCCATAACGGCATCGATAGCCTCGCATGCAACAGTCGCATAGCTATTACCAACAGATAAAAGCTCGCTTCCGGTAAATGCAAAAATCTCGCCTACACCTATTTTCTTTCCATCGTAATTAGAACTTTTTGTGGCTACCGATAAAGTTACGGTTATTAAGTTTGCAGTTACCGACCGTATATTTTCAAGAACTAACGAAATATCCTCTTCTTCAAAATCAATCATCGGCAAAACTGCGTAGCATTCCGAATCAGATTGAGTATTTACTACGCTAACTTCAGCCTTTTCATAAAGCTTTGCCGCTTGAAGTGCCGCAAGATAGGTATTTTTGCCGTTTGCAAACAATAGAATTTTTTGAGAACTAGCCATATCGAACGCAACTATAAACTCCTTTGCCGACGGGGGGCAAAGATTATCGCTCATAATCACTAAATCTGCACCCATGTTTGCAAAATATTCCTTCATAGAAAGATCGTGAGCAACTGCAATTACGGCAAATTCTCCTTTGGGCTGTTCGTTAAATACCTCAACCTCTCTTTCTTGGCGAGCTTCGTGGTGCTGTACGCTCATATTTTCTACCTTAACGGCCAAAAATTCGCCGTATTTATGGCAAAGCTCGAACACCTTTTCAGGTAACTTCGTATGCACGTGCAGCTTAACCTTTTCATCTGCAACCGAAAGCACGATAGAATCGCCCAATAAACTCAATTGCTCCTTTAGCAATTGTAAATCAAAGGTCTCTTTTTCATCGGTTAACTGCACTAAAA
This sequence comes from Clostridia bacterium, assembly GCA_017456665.1. Lineage (GTDB taxonomy): Bacteria > Bacillota > Clostridia > Christensenellales > Borkfalkiaceae > HGM11416. Next base: position 17,603 of record JAFTIY010000104.1, read on the forward strand.
GTTCAGTGCAATAGCCGTATTCAAAAACGCTACTGCGATTAAATGCTGAAAAATCGACGTTTTGAGGCGTGCTTTCGCTATGAGCCGGGGCTAAAATTTCGCCACGCAAATATTTTTGCATTCCTTCAAGAACGTAAACTATCCCCGCTCCGCCGGCATCTACTACTCCCGCCGATTTTAACACCGGCAAAAGATTGGGAGTGTTTTCAAGCGATAGCCTTGCTTTTATTAAAAAGTGGTCTATAGCATCGTTAATCGAGGTTATCTCGCCATTTTCGATTTTTGCATGAACGTACTCGCTAGCCTCCCTAATAACGGTAAGCAACGTGCCTTCAACCGGCATAGCAACTGCGCCGTACGCACATTCAACGCCCTTTTTAAAGGCTGATGCGAGCATTTTGCAATCTGCCTCTTCTAGTAAAAAGAAGCTTTCTGAAATGCCTTTAAAAAACTGCGAGGTAATAACCCCCGAATTTCCCCTAGCACCAAAAATTATCGCACTTGCAAAATTTTTAGCCGCTTCGGCAAGCGACTGATTTTTATCCTTAATTGCAAAATATCCGTTTTGCAAGGTTAAAATCATATTAGTTCCGGTATCACCGTCTGGCACGGGAAAAACGTTAAGACCGTTTACTCGGTCACGGTAAAGAACTAAATTTCGTATGCCGTAATCTATTAAATTGTGGTACAATTGACCGTTTATCGTATGTATCATCGCTATTCCTTAATGATATTGCTCATTATTTCTTTTTCTGCGGTTAAATCGTCGGTAACGGGAGCGCCAAGGTAATAAACACCAATCATTCCCGGCCCAATGTTAGCACCACAGCCTGCATAAACGTCGGTAACGTATACCTTTTTAGGATTGAGCTCAATCAATTTTTCTTTTAGCGTGTTAGCGTAAAGCTCTCTGTTAGAGTGAGCAATAAGCAGGTATTGCTCTTCTATATTTTCAGCCGTGCGTTTAACGTATTCAGCAGTAACGTCAAGCGCCTTGCCTATACCTTTAACCTTGGTTAATACGGTAGTATAACCGTCGGCATTGCAATCGCCCATCGGCTTAACACCGGCAAAATTGCCCATTATAGCCTTACCCATAGTAATTCTTCCACGGCGGGCAACGAAAATAAGATCGTCGATGGGGCCCATTTGATGCACTCTGATTTTATTTTGCTCAAGCCAAGCAATAACCTCATCAAAGCTCTTACCTTCATTCTTTAAAATGTGTGCATATAAGGTTAAAAGGCCTATACCGCCCGACATGCGAAATGAATCAAAACAATATATTTGTGCTTCGGGATAGTTTTTCTTTATCTCTTGAGCAGCGTTGCAAGCAAAATTGTAGGTGGAGCTGATTTTTGAAGAAATCGAAACACTGATAACCCCAATCCCCTCTTTTACGTATTTTTCAAATGCTTCATAGTATTCTGCCGGTGAAGGAGGTGCTGTGGTAATTTTACACTTTTTATTAGAGAGCGCCCTATAATATTCTTCACGGGTAAAGTTATCCCACTCTAAATCGGTTAAATAATCTCTGCCGTCGCTAAAATGCACGTGCCCGCGAACGTAATCGTTCATACCGACGTCTTGTCTTATTTGTTCACTAAGATCGCAAGTACAATCGGGTAAAATAACAAAATCCCTCATAAAATCTCCTTTTAAGTAGCGCGATATATAACATCGCTCCCCTCATAGGCGCACGCATGCGTGCGCTAAATATTTATTTATATAAAACAATCTTTATTATACATCGGTTTTTCGACTTTTGTCAACAATTTTCTACCTTTTTTTACCCTTATCAACCTTACGGTGAATAAATTAGCACTTTTTTCTAGCCATATTGCTTTTTTATAGGCAAAAATACCGTTGTTTTTAATTTAAAATTTTTATTTTGCATTACTTAAAAAATGAATTTTATTTCGAATATCAATAAAAAAAGTAGGCCTATAACGCGATTAACGGCAGTTTGAGCAATAAAAAAAACCGCTCGCCAAACAACTTGGTAAGCGGTTATTTATTTAACTGTTTTCACCCGATTCGTCATCATCAGCTTGCATTTTTGATTGATATGCAGCCATAACGAAATCAAGCCTTTCTAAAATTTTTTCTTTTCCGTAACCGTTTTCGTTTGAAATCGCTATCATATTGCCCTCGCCCAAGCAAAGCCTGTTTGCTATTGCATTTGCAGTAGGCTTAATTCTCGTTTTAGAAAGCTTATCCGCTTTAGTGCAAATAACCGTAAAAGGAATAATATAGTGGTTCAAATAGTTAATAAAATCGATATCGTCGGCATTTGGCTCACGCCTGATATCTAAAAGTAAAAAGGCGTGATCTAAATTTTTGTTATCGGCAAAAAAGCTTTCTATCGTTTTTGCCCATTTAAGCTTTTCGCCCTTAGAAACCTGAGCAAAGCCGTACCCCGGAAGATCGGCAATAACAAACTGCTCAAAATCAAAATAATTAACCAGTCGAGTTCTGCCCGGATCGCGCGAGGTGCGCGCAAGCTTATTGCGGTTTGCAATCATATTAATAAACGAACTTTTACCTACGTTGCTTCTTCCGCAAACGGCAATTATAGGTTTATCAAAATGCATAAATCCGCTTTTATCTGCCGCCGACTTTAAAAATGTGGCGTTTTTTATAATCATATTCTTTCCTTTTTATTTAATAAAATAGCGTTTAATCAACCTATAGGCCGATTTTTTCGATTTTAAAAATCAATAATTACATTTTTAAATACTTCGTTTATATCGCTAACGGGAACAAACTCAATCTGCTTTCTTATCTCGGCAGGAATTTCTTCAAGATCTTTAACGTTAGCAGAAGGAATAATAACCTTACGTATTCCTACGCGGTAAGCCGCAAGCGCCTTTTCTTTTAAACCGCCGATTGCAAGCACTCTTCCGCGAAGGGTAATTTCGCCCGTCATAGCAATATTTTTATTTACTAATTTGCCTGTAAAAGCCGAACAAATTGCCGTTGCCATGGTAATACCGGCACTCGGTCCGTCTTTAGGGGTTGCGCCCTCCGGTACGTGAATATGAATATCGTTTGAGGTAAAGGTACTTTGCTCTATGCCAAGTTTTAGCGCGTTTGCCCTTATATAGCTTATTGCCGCACGCGCGCTTTCTTTCATAACGTCGCCAAGCTTACCCGTGAGCATAATATCGCCCTTGCCGGGCATTAAGCATACCTCTATGGTCAAAGTAGTTCCGCCAACCGAAGTCCATGCAAGGCCGGTTGCCGAGCCTATTTCGTTTACAAACTTTTCATCATCGCCATTATATTTTTTAACGCCTAAGTATTTTTCAACGTTTTCACACGTTACAACGTATTTTTTCTTTCCGCCGTTTTCGGCTATATCACATGCTATTTTACGGCAGATTGCAGATATCTCTCTTTCTAAATTTCTAACGCCTGCCTCACGCGTATACCCATCTATAACTTCGTTAACCGCACTTTCGGTAAATTTTACTCTACTCTCGTCAACCCCGTTTACCTTTAACTTTTTAGGTATTAAATAGCGCTTTGCAATTTGCAACTTTTCTTCACGGGTATAGCCCGAAAGCTGAATAAGCTCCATACGGTCTAAAAGTGGTGCGGGAATAGTATCGAGCGAGTTTGCGGTAGTTACGAACAACACGTCTGACAAATCAAACGGAACTTCTAAATATCTATCGCGGAAAGTGGGGTTTTGTTCGGGATCTAAAACCTCTAAAAGCGCACTTGCGGGATCGCCTCTCAAATCTGAAGAAATTTTATCTATTTCATCCAGCAAGAACACGGGATTTGCGCTGCCTGCGTTTTTAAGTCCGTAAATAATTCTACCGGGCATTGCCCCTACGTAAGTTTTTCTGTGGCCTCTAATTTCTGCCTCATCCTTAACTCCACCAAGGCTCATTCTAACGAATTTTCTACCCGTTGCCCTTGCTATAGAGGTTGCAACCGAGGTTTTACCAACACCCGGAGGCCCAACGAGACATAAAATTGACCCGCCTATTTTACCCGTAAGCTTCATAACGGCAAGGTACTCTATAATTCTTTCTTTAACCTTTTCAAGCCCGTAATGGTCGGCATCAAGCACCTCTTTAGCCAAGGCAATACTCTCGCAATCGGTAGTTTTTTCATTAAACGGAAGGTCTAAAATCCAATCGAGATATCCGCGTATTACGGTATAATCGGGAGAACTTGGATTCATTTTAGACATTCTCGAAAGCTCTTTAAGTGCCTTTTCTTCAACCTCTTGGGGAAGATTTTTTTCTTTTATTTGTTTTTCGAGCAAATCCTTTTCGTTCTCATCGTCGCCAAGCTCTTGATGTATTGCGCGAAGTTGTTCTCTTAAATAATATTCCTTTTGCCCTTTTTCTACGTTTTTACGCACTCTTTCGCTTATTCTCTTGCCCGCTTCTGCTATTTCTTCTTGAGCGATAAGAGCGGCAAGTAGTTCTTCCGAGCGGTCTAAAACGGAAGCAGTTTGCAAAATCATTTGCTTTTCGGTATCAGAAATTTCGCTTCTAAACGCTGCTACGTTTACGAATACGTCGGGATTTTCAACCGAAAGCAAACGCTCTGTCTTTTTATCCTTTTCATCCAAAGATGCGCCGAACACGCTTTTAACCTTTTCACGCAAAAGTCTAAAGCAAGCTTCAAGCTCCGGCCCATCTTCAAAGATAGGCTCAACAGTTTGAACCTTAACCGAAAAATAATCCTCAGTTGTTACGTATTCGGTAATTTTTGCACGGTAAATACCTTCGATATGAACGCTTACGTTCCCATCGAAGTGAAACATTCTCTTAATTTTACAAACTACGCCAACCGAATAAATTTCAGAAGGAGTGGGATCTTCGGTATCTCTGTTTCGTTGTGTTGCAACGAAAATATTTTTACCGCTGTCGTTGGCAAAAGAAAGCGCGGCAAGCGATTTTGCCCTGCCTGCGTTAAAAGAAGTTGCGATGTTGGGAAAAACAACTAATCCCTTAAGCGCAACCATAGGTAGCACGTTTTCTTGCTCTGCTATAATTGCGGCAAGATCTACCGATTGAGAATTAATAGCCCCGTTTTCGCCGCCGGCAGCCTTACTTTCCTGTTTGATAATTTGATTTGTTTTGTTAATATCTTCCATATAATTCCTGTTTACAATCGGCACGCTAGGCCGAAAGGTTAGTTTATCTTCTTTACTGTATGCGCGCGTTGTGCATTCTTTTTTAAGTTTATATATTATATACTATAACGTAAATAAAAGCAAGCGTTAAAAGGATGTTTTTTTGGCACTTTTTAACGGTGTTTTTAAATAGCGATTAATTTTATTAATCGAATGCCATACTTCCATTTGCAAAAACACGAAAAAGCCGAGCTATTTAAGTATTTTTTTAAGTAGCAGATTGCGCATTTTTTCAGGCAATAAACTAAACGCTTTCAATAATAGGCTGTTGTTTATAGTATAAACGTTTTTAACCCTCTTTGCCGTTACCGCCCTTTCTATAAGCTTTGCAAGCTTTTCGGGAGCAATACTTTTTGAACTTACGCTGTTCATAATCTTGTAAAATTTTTTAGTATTGTTTTGATAGTGAGTAGAACTTTCACAAAGTTTATACATTTGCTGGTTACTTACGTCAATCATTCCGGTATCGATCGCGCCCGGCCTTACCGTTACGACCTTTATTCCCAATAACGAAAGCTCTGCCCTTAGTCCTTGTGCATATTTATCGAGCGCGCTCTTGTTCATCATATAAATTCCGTTAAAGGGCATAATCTTTTGAGTGGCTAACTCGCTGGTAACTATTATTACCCTTCCGCCTGTAGAGTATAACGGAAAGAAAATTTTGTTTACCAAAAACGCCCCGTATAAATTGATTTCGTAACTTCTTTTAAAGGCATCGTACTCCATCTCGATAAGAGAGTTCATGCGGTAAACGCCGGCTAAATTTATTACCGCTTTTAAACTATCGGCAACGTCGCTAACCTGCTGAAATGCACTTTTTACGCAATTTTCATCGGTAATATCGCATTCAATATCAACAACGTTGTTTATTTTTTGCTTGGGCAGGTTAACGTCTAACGAAAAAACAGAGTATCCCTTTTGAGCAAAATATTTGCACACTGCCCTGCCTATTCCGCCGCTGCCGCCCGTTACTAAAATGTTATTATTCAAAATAAACTCCTTTTACCGTCTTTTTTAAATTATATCACATTTACCTTGATAATTCAAGATTTTTGTGGTATATTTATTGGTATGAAAACAAAATGGTTTAACGAAAAAACTGTAATAATAACCGGCGCAAGCTCGGGGTTTGGAAAAATACTCAGTACGAAGCTAATCAAAAATTACGGCTGCAAGGTTATTGGTATTGCACGCACCTTAAGCAAACTCGAACAGCTAAAAAAAGAGCTTGGCGATAACTTTAGCTTTTATGCGTTCGACGCTGGCAATCAACAAAACTGGGAAAGTTTAGCTAGTACTTTAAAAGAACAAAATATTCAAGTAGATATTTTAATCAATAATGCGGGCGTTCTTCCACCCTTTTGCAAGTTCGATAAAATGCCGAGTAGTAGTATCGAAAGCGTAATGCAAACTAACTTTTTTGCAAGTGTATATTCGATTAAAGCACTTATAGGCCAACTTAAGCAATCAAAAACCCCTGCAATAATTAACGTTGCAAGCTCTGCAGCGCTAGCTACCGTTGCGGGATCTACAGGCTATTCAGCTTCAAAAAGTGCATTAAAAAGCTTTACTCAATCACTTATTTTAGAATACCCCGAAATTTACGTTAGCATCGTTTGCCCCGGCTTTGCAAAAACAGATATATTCCGCTCGCAAGCACAAACTACCGAAAAAGAAAGCAAATTGATCAACGCAGTATGTTCCTCGCCAGATAAAATCGTTAACTCAATGATTAATGCGATAGCTAAAAAGAAAAAAAGAGTGGTGCTTGGGCTAGATGCACACGCCATGGATATTTTTGGCCGTATAATGCCAAAAACTACTGATAAACTTATTTATACCATTTTAAAAAAAGCAAATATATCGCTTTTTAACGACGTATTTAACCAATAATAATTATTAAAAAGCCCCCCTATGAGTCGATTATCGGCAACTAATGGAGCAACTTTGTGTTAAGTTGGTTTTAATAATTTAAACCTATTAATTATAAACTTTATTTTATAAACCGCCAACTTTGTTAGCTCCAATATAAAGCACTTGATTTTTAAATCAAGCGCTTTTTTTATTACTTCGTATTTGCTTTTTTTTGCAGTTAAAAAAAGTTTACGAAAAAAATGGCTAAATTTTGTTCAAAGTATTTTTTAGAAATACCCTATTTACCGTTGACAAATACTCCGCCAAACTGCTATACTATTATTGAACACTTGAAAAGTTATTCAAATGTTTGAGGGAGTTTTATGAATAATCAATCAACCGATTTAAGCGTAAGTGAATTTGTAAGAAAAAAAATTCCAAATGAAGAAACGATGTACGACCTTGCCGAGCTGTTTAAGGTGTTTGGCGACAGTACGAGAGCTAAAATACTGTGCTGTTTAGAGGTTAAAGACCTTTACGTAGGCGAAATAGCAGAGGTACTAAATATGAGTATTTCAGCAGTTTCGCACCAGTTACGCGTGCTTAAAAACGCAAAACTCGTTCGCGGCAGAAAAGAAGGCAAAGAGGTTAGATATTCGCTAGATGATAATCACGTTATGATGATTATTGAATGCGGAATGTCGCACCTTAACGAAAGAGATAATTAATTTAGGAGAAACTTATGAAAAAAAGCTTTAAAACGAAAAACGTAGACTGTGCACATTGCGCTGAAAAAATGAAAACTGCCATTGAAAAAATAGATGGTGTAAATCAAGCATCAGTAAACTTTTTAACCCAAAGATTAACTATCGACGCCTGCGACGAGCAATTTGATCAAATTTTAGTTTTGGCAGAGCAGGCGTGCAAAAAAATAGATAACGATTTTGAAATAGTAAAATGAAATTAAACTTAAACAAAAAAGACAAACGCTTTTTAATAAGATTACTCTTTGCCCTTTTTCTATTTACACTAACCTTTACTTTAGATAAAATTTTTACCCTTTCTAGCCTATTCGACAAAAACCTGGGCTGGCTATTTACACTTGCCGTTTATCTTTCAATTTATATTTTTATTGGATACGACGTATTGATAAAAGCAATAAAAAATATAATCAATCTTCAGCCCTTTAGTGAACATTTTTTAATGATGATTGCAACGCTCGGTGCGTTTGCACTTGGCGTTTATCGCGCTATAGGCGGACTTTCGGTTGAAGGGTTCGACGAAGCGTGCGCCGTTTTACTCTTTTATCAAGCAGGCGAGCTATTTCAAAGGCTTGCAACTAATAACGCGCGTAACAGCATTTCAAAACTAATGGATATAATGCCCGACAACGCAAATTTAGTTACCCAAAATAAAGTTATAAGCGTTGATCCTTATGAAGTTGAAATTGGTAGTACACTAGTTGTTTATTCGGGTGAAAAAATCGCCATCGACGGCGTTGTAATAGATGGCAATTCATTAATCGATAACAGAGCGCTAACAGGCGAAAGCATGCCCGTTGAAGTAGGCGAAGGAAGCACGGTTTTAAGCGGATCAATCAATTTAACGAGTGAAATAAAGATTAAAACCACAAAAAGTTTTGAATGCAGTACTGCGAGCAAAATTTTAGAGCTGGTAGAAAATGCAAGCGATAAAAAAAGTAAAACAGAAAATTTTATAAGTCGCTTTGCAAAGTATTACACGCCAACAGTAGTAATTTGCGCCCTACTGCTTGCCATTGTACCCCCCATTTTTACGGGCGATCACGCAACTTGGATTTATCGTGCGCTCAACTTTTTAGTAGTATCTTGCCCTTGCGCATTGGTTATTTCTGTTCCGCTAACCTTTTTCGTTGCGCTAGGCAACGCTTCTTCAAAAGGAATTTTAGTTAAAGGCTCAAGTTATTTAGAGCTTTTAAGCAAGGCAAATATTTTTATTTTTGACAAAACGGGAACTTTAACAAAGGGTGAATTTGAAATTTGCGACGTATATCCACAAAATAATCGCGAAGAAATTTTGCGACTTGCCGCAATTTGCGAGCAAAATAATCCGCACCCGATTGCAAAAGCTATTTTAAAAGAATACCCCTTAAGCGAAAGCGGTTATACCCTAACCAATATATTTGGCAAAGGAGTTAGAGCCGAAAAAGAAGGTGAGATTATACTGTGTGGCAACTCGGCACTTTTTAACGAATACGGCATACAATGTGAAACGGCAAGCGAAAAAACTGCGGTTTACGTAGCAAAAAACAACCGTTACGTTGGAAGTATTTTTCTTGAAGACGGCATTAAAAGTGGCGTTAATGAAGTTATAGGCCAACTTAATAGTGAAAACTGCACTACGCTTATGCTTACCGGAGATAACCAAGCTGCTGCAAAAAGCGTTGCAAGCAAGGTTAACATCACAAACTACAAGCACTCACTTTTGCCCCAAGATAAAGTAGCCGAAACAGAAAAAATTATTGCAAGCAAAAATAAAAAAGATATAGTTTGCTTTATTGGCGACGGGATAAACGACGCGCCTGCTCTTATACGTGCCGACGTTGGCGTTGCGATGGGCGCAATAGGAAGCGACGCTGCAATAGAAGCGGCCGACGTGGTTTTTTTACAAGACGATTTAAAGTGTTTGCCACTTGCAAGAAAAATCGCCAAAACTGCGGTAACTATATCAGTTCAAAATATTGTTTTCAGTATTGCCGTAAAGGTTATAATTATGCTGTTATCAGCTCTAAATATAACTAATATGTGGATAGCTATTTTCGGCGACGTGGGGGTTGCTATTATTGCTATACTAAACGCGATACGCGCAATAAAAATAAAATAAAAATTTTAAAACATTATAAAAGAGCATACCTATTGGTATGCTCTTTTGTTCATTTGTTCAAAATAGGCGTTAATCAATCTATAGGCGGCCTTAATATAAAGTTACGGTAAAAATACACCCGCCTTCTTTGCAATTTTCGCAGGTAATTTCTGCACCGTACTCATCCAATACTTTTTTAACCAATGCAAGCCCCAGCCCGTTACCTTCAGAGCGGTGGCTACTGTCGCATTGGTAAAATTTATCGAATACGTGTTTAATTTTTTCTTCACTTATACCGCAACCGTTATCTTCAACCGAAAAAATTATTTTTTGATTTTCAGAAAAAAGTCGCACTTTTATATAGCCGTTTTCTTTACCAAATTTTATTGCGTTATCTATAAGATTTAACCAAACGTGATTTAAAATATTTTCATTACCAACGTAGTTAATTGGCTGAAGATCAATATCGGGCTCTATATTTTTCTCACTCCATTTAGGCTCTAAAACCAAAATACATTGCCTTATTTGTTCATCTAAACTAAATTGTTTTTTACTCGCATCGATCTGCTTGTTTTCTACTTTAGAAATAAGTAAAATATTTGAAATAAGGGTATTTAATCTGCGCGTACTTATTAAAATACGTTGCAAGTACTCCGCCCTATCCTCCTGCGAGATGCTTTCATCCTGAAGTAAGGTAACGTAGCCTTCTATAGAACCAATAGGCGTTTTAAACTCATGCGATACCGCCGAAATAAAATCCGATTGCAAAATTTCGGTAGTGTTAAGTTCTTTAACCATTAAGTTAAAGTTGTTTATCATACAGTCTATTTCATAAATAACGCTTCTATCTTCAATTTTAGTTTCAAAATCACCGTTTGCCACGTTATTCATACTTTTTGAAAGTTTATCAATAGGCGAAATAAATAATCGTGAAATAAAATAAGAAAGCGTTCCGCCGATAATAATACTAAAAAGCAAGGTCCAAACGTAAATTGTAAATTCAATTTCTATTTGCAACAATTTATATAAGAGGTCGGCAAATATTTGCGCCGCAAAAGTAGTAATAAGTAAAACTACGAGTATAATCGGAAAAAAGGTTCGGGTAATATTACGCACCGGTTTTATGTATTTTGCGTTATACTTAGTTAGCTTTTTCTTTTTTCTCATACCCTTACCACCTTATAGCCCAATCCTCTTATCGTAATTATTTTAAAATCCTCACAGTTTTTAAATCTATCACGTAGTCGGTTTATGTGAACGTCTACCGTATGGGTATCCCAGTCGTTTTCATACCCCCAAATATCATCCATCAACTGCTTGCGGGTAAAAGTTTTGCCCGGATAAGATGCCATTTTATATAGCAACATAAATTCCTTTTGCGGAAGTATTGAGCTTTCACCCCCCGTTGTAACGGTAAGTGAATCGCATTCAAGCACGGTTGAGCCAATAACGAGTTTGCGGTCGTTAATCATTTGAGCTCGGCGAAGAAGTGCGTTTACTCTAACCACCATTTCGTTTACGTTTACCGGCTTAACCATATAATCATCTGCACCAACGGCAAAAGCAAGCTTCATATCGTCGAAGGTATCTTTTGCTGTAATAACCAAAACGGGAATGGTTCTTCCGCTTTCGCGCAAATAATTTACCAAATCGTATCCGTCGAGCTCGGGCATCATAATATCGGAGATAATCAAATCAAAATATTCGCTGCTTAAAGCATCGATAACCATTTTACCGTTAGAAACACCCTTTACGTCATACCCGTTTTTGATAAGTACGCGCTGGAACAAAACGTTTAATTCGCCGTCATCTTCTGCTATTAAAATTTTATACATTTTTATTTTCCTTTGCTTTTTACCTAATTATTGTAACACAATACCAAATAATTTTCAAGTTAATAGCGTTAATAATTATTCTACAAAAAATCAACTTTAGTACACATTAACCCCATCGCCACACCTTGCATTAGCCAATTTAATAAAAAAGTGGGCCTATAGCGCAATTAACTAACATTTCATCTTAAAAAACCCGCGCCGTTTTTTATAAAAGGCGCGGGTTTAAAGTTATTTAGCGATTAAAATAATTAGTTTTATCCGTTAGGAAAAAGAGGCAATTCAAAAAATCCGGCACAAACCTCTTGCGTATATTCTTGACACGGGGGTATTGCCGCATAGCCGTATGAGGGAACTAAAAGCTCTACCTCCATTACCATTTTTAATATTACCGTTACACAGCACGAAACTGTAAATGTATTGTTATCGGTATTAAATACCCCCTCGGGCGCAACTATCGAAACTACAGCCTCAACAAAATAAGGAATGATTGAGGGCTCTGGAACAAACATAATAACGTCGCCCGTTAGAGTTGTAGAGCTGGTTGCAACCCCCTCAACGCCGTTTGCATCGGTATAAATCACCTCGAGCGGTACCGTTAAGGTAACCTGAACTCTGGCAAAATTAGGCCTATCGGTAAGCCTATCGATTTCAACGTTGGTAACCGTAGCTTTAGTGGTGGTACTTTTTGCCGAAACGAAGGTTAACGGATATGTAGGGTTAGCCGGATTAAAATCTGTTAAAGTTAAAACAATGCCGTCTTCTTGAGTTTGTTTTATACAAGCATCAAAAACCTTTTTGGTTTGAATGCACACCTTCTCGCAAAGTCCGTTTAATGGGTTGCCCGTTATTTGACAAGGACAGCGCTCGGACTGAAAATTAGAAAAAAATGACATTTTTTTACCTCCGAATTTTACTTTCACTTTAATATATGCAATTTTTTGTTTTTTTTGACACAAGTATAAAATTTAGCTCTTTTATTTTAAATTAATTTAATATTAAAATAAACAATAAAAAGATAAAAAGTGGGCCTATAGCGCGATTAATCCATGTTTAAAGCAAAAAATAAAACCGCTTTGCAAAAGCAAAGCGGTTAATAATCAACTATTAATTAGCCTTTCATTTTAGCAACTTGAGCTGCAACTTCATCAGCTAAGTTTTCATTTTTCTTTTCAAGACCTTCGCCCATTTCGTAACGGGTAAATCTTCTTACAGAGATCTTTTCGCCGATGGTAGCGGTAGCTTCGATAACTAATTGTTCGATAGTTTTAGAAGTATCTTTAACGAACTTTTGGTTTAATAAGCAGTTTTCTTCATAGAAGCTTTTAATTCTGCCTTCAACCATTCTTTCGATAATATGTTCGGGCTTACCTTCTTCTTTAGCTTGAGCACGTAAAATGTTCTTTTCGTGTTCAATTACAGAAGCGGGAACTTCGCTAGAGTTAAGATATTCGGGCTTTGCAGCAGCAATGTGCATAGCGATATCGTGAACGAGGGTTTTGAATTGATCGCCGCGAGCAACGAAGTCGGTTTCGCAGTTAACTTCAACTAAAACACCGATAGTACCGTTCATATGAATATAACTTTCAACTAAACCTTCAGCAGCGATTCTACCTGCTTTTTTAGCAGCTTTAGCGATACCTTTTTCACGAAGGTAATCGATAGCCTTTTCCATATCGCCGTTGGTTTCGGTAAGAGCGTTCTTGCAATCCATCATACCAGCGCCAGTTCTTTGACGAAGGGTCATAACGTCTTTAGCGGTAAAACTCATAATATATATCTCCTTATCGTAAATTAGTTTTCTTGTTTAGCTTCAACAGCCTTAACAGCTTCTTCAGCGATAGCGTCTTCAGCTTGAACTTCTTCAGCAGTTACTTGAACTTGAGCCATATTGGTAATTTCTTCGCCGCGAGCCTTAACAGCGTCTTCGCCTTGCTTAGCTTCGATAACAGCGTCTGCAATGATAGAAGCGAGAAGCTTAACGGCACGGATAGCGTCGTCGTTACCAGAAATTACGTAATCAACCATATCGGGATCACAGTTTGTATCGGTAATAGCAACTACGGGGATACCTAATTTTCTTGCTTCTTTAACAGCGATGTCTTCACAGTTGGGGTCAACTACGAACATAACGCCGGGAAGAGTTCTCATTTCTCTGATACCGCCGAGGTTGGTGTGGAGTTTATCTCTTTCAGCTTTTAAAGCGATAACTTCTTTTGTGGGAAGAAGGTCAAAATCGCCCATTTTTTCCATTTGGTCAAGTTTGGTAAGTCTTTCAACTCTTGAACGAATGGTTTTGAAGTTGGTTAAAGTGCCGCCGAGCCATCTTGAATTGATGTAGTACATACCGCATCTTTCAGCTTCTTGTTGAATAGCTTCTTGAGCTTGTTTTTTAGTACCAACGAATAAAATGTTTTTGCCTTCTCTAACGCTATCTACAACAAATTTGTAAGCATCTTCAATTAAACCAACGGTAATTTGAAGGTCGATAATGTGAATGCCGTTTCTTTCGCCGTAAATGTACTTGCGCATTTTGGGGTTCCATCTTCTTGTTTGGTGACCAAAGTGTACACCTGCTTCAAGAAGCTGTTTCATAGTGGTTACTGCCATAATTTTGCCTCCGTTTAATCCTCCTTGCATTACCCTTTTTGCAGATTTGTAAAAAAAGGCGTGAGCGGCACTAATCTTACTGATGTGGATTTTAAGACAACGAAACCGCTGAAATACAAGTGTGAATTTTCAACCATGCTATTTTAACATATTATTAACTCTTTTGCAAACGTTTTTCGCTCACTTTTACATTTTTTATTCATTTTTTGCATATTATTTTGCAAAATTTTACTCTAAATGTTAAGCATTATTTAGCACAAAGGGCTTTTTGAATATTTTTTTTTACAATAAGTGGGGCTATAACGCGATTAACGGCATATTCAACTAAAAAAAGCGAGATTAACAAAAGTTAAACTCGCCTTAATTGTTATCAAATAAAATTTGCTATTTGTAACGTTTATTTGGGTAGCTTAACACACTTCTCGCGAGTGATAAGCTTCCATATTCCTCTAAACGGTTTATTATTTGCTATATCGAGCAATCCTTCGGCCATTCGATGAGAAACCAGCCCTTCGCTCGCATACGAAAGAGATCGAAGGCTCATAGCCTTAATGGTTCGCATACCAAAGTAAGCGTTTTTAATTTTTGTTTCTTTGTCGGGCGAATTTTTTCCTATTTTAGCAAATTTTAACACACATTTAAATACGAAATTAAATAACCCGTAAAGAAATTTTCCGCCCGCCGTTTTATATTCACGCATAGGAGTATTGAGGTCATATGGATAGGCTACGGGGGCTAAGGTTATTTTTCTGCCGATAACCTGCTCAAAATCTTCATCGGTAATACCCAAAATGCTTTGCTTTGTACTGTAAAGCTCAATTATTTTAGCAGGAGATAACAACTCCTCCCCATCAGTAATCTCTATGCTCTTTTCAATAATAACGGTATTTGCGTCGCTGCACAGTTGAAATTTATAAACGCCATTTTCTATTTTCCACGAATCACCTGCGTAATATTTCATATCCTGCAATTCAACGGCTACGTCTACCCTCTTTTCTTCGCCGGCTAAAAGATAAACCTTTTCAAACCCGCGAAGCTCGCGAACGGGCTTAACAAAGTTTGTTTTTGGAGCTTGAACAAACAGTTCAAGCACCTCGCCACCGGCAAAACTACCCTCGTTTTTAACGGTTACGCTAACGGTAAATTTATCTCCGTTTCGCAAAAGCTCCATATCGCGATAAGAAAATTTAGTATACGAAAGCCCAAAGCCAAACGGATATCTTACCGGAACGTTAAAGGTCGTATAATATCTGTACCCAACGAAAATACTTTCTTTATATAAATCGTTAGTAGTTACCGCAAGTTCGCTACCAAAAGGAAGGTCTGTATAGTGATAAGGCCAGCTCTCGCAAAGCCTACCCGATGGGCAAGCCTTACCAAAAAGCAAATCGTAGGTAGCTCGGCCACCTTCCTGCCCCGGTAAATACATATTTAAAATAGCTGCCGCTTGTTCAGCCTCGTCGAGCTCAACGGGGCTTCCGCCGTATAAAACGAGCACCACTTTTTTACCAAGTGTGCACAATTTTTTAAGCAACGTACGCTGATTTTTTGGCAATAGCATATTTTCGCGATCGAAGCCCTCGCTTTCGGCATCCTCAGTTAATCCACCGAAGAAAATAACCGTATCGGCCGATTTTGCACGCTCAACGGCATTCTTTTCGCACTCATCGTTTAAGTTCCCGTTAACGTAATAACCAACCGCATAATCATATTCAATCAAGCTATCATCAAACGCTTTTTTGGGCGTAATTAGCTTAAAAGGTCGAAGCAGCGAAGAGCCCGAGCCTTGATAACGCATCTTTTCAAACATTTCGCCAACGACCAAATATTTGCCGCTAGTAGATAATGGCAAAGTGTTATTTTCATTTTTTAAAAGTACTGCGCCCTCGGTTGCAATATCGCCTGAA
>JAFTIY010000105.1 GCA_017456665.1 Clostridia bacterium
ATATGCGGTTTCGCCCGGTTATTCGAGCGAAAGCTTGTATTTGTATTATGCAAACGATTTTGAGTTCGTAGAGCAAAATTTAGATAGCGACGAGCAACTAGAAGTTGAATGGATAGATAAACGCAAGGCCTTGCATATGGCTAAAACGGGCGAAATTAGGGATGGAAAAACTTTGGTAGCATTGCTTTGGTATATCGCTAACAGAGATGAATTTTAATATATAATTTCGTTTTCGATAAGCCAAAAATTGTTATAAAAACCAAATATCAAAACGTAAAAATTTATCGTAATCAAAACGGGCATAATTACCATTAAAAATAAGCTCGTTAGCCTATATTTGAATATAAACATAGCGATATAAATTCCAGATGCGCCACCCAAAGCGCCTGCAATAAAAAGCTTGCCGTCAGAAATTTCTTTCTCGCCTCGGCATTGATTGCTTTCATTTTCTCGCTCTTCACTTGTACGGTTGTTCTTTTGGATTTTAATCAAAAAAAATCCGTATACGTTTATTGCGAGAAAATATACGATTACTACTACCTTTATAAAAACTAACATATGATTATTTTGCCAAATATCCGCTTGTATTATTCATGCGGATAATCTTTTGGATAGGTGGCAAAAAAGATTGATAATTTATTTTGTTTATGTTAAAATAAACAATAACGGAGATAATTATGAAATGCTTATATTGCGGCTGTGTAGACAGCAGGGTGGTTGATTCGCGTTCTACCGATGATGGAACGATGATTAGACGCAGAAGAGAGTGCATAAAATGCGGAAAACGCTTTACAACTTACGAAACGGTTGAAACCACTCCTATATTAGTAGTAAAAACAAACGGAATGAGGCAGGCGTTTGATATTTCGAAAATTAAATCGGGTATTATTAAAGCTTGCGAAAAACGCCCCGTTCCCATGCACAAAATTGACGAGCTCGTAGAGGATATTCAAAAGCAAATTTATAACTCGATGGAGCAGGAAGTTACGAGTAAACAAATTGGCGAAATGGTAATGCAACGCCTCGTTTTGTTAGATGAGGTTGCTTATGTAAGATTTGCTTCAGTTTATCGCCAGTTTAAAGATATTTCTACTTTTTTAAAAGAGCTTGAAAAACTTACCGCATCACTTCCCAAAAATTAAAAAGTGAGGCTATAGGTCGATTAACTAACTTTTCGTCATTTTACTGAAATAGATAAAAAGATGGGGGAAAGCCCCTCGGGAGAATATATTATGAAAAAGATTTTTAAGGCGATTTGCCTATTGTTAACTGCAGTTTTAATGCTCGCTTGTTCAGCTTGTAACAAGGTTGAATATACCTATTGGCAAATAACCGGCCAAGAGGCAGGCGAATCACGCTTAACTTACGTTTGTGAACTTTCTTTTGGATCTTCGGCTATTGAAATTAAAGAAGTTTGGATTAACGTTTCAGATCTTAAGTCTGATGGAACTACCGTAAATATGGTGTTTAAAAAATCATCTACCACGAGTGAAACGTTGAACGCCCCTCTTACCATGAAAGAAGTAAAGAATTCTAAAACCGGTTGGTTTAAAATTTTTGAGGCTAGTGAGGGCGAAGCGTTTGAAGCTACTTCTGTAACAATTTCGGTAATCGATACGATGCAATTTAACGAAGTGTATTTTGTGAAAGCAGACGGTAAGGCGGCTACACCCTCCTTTACTCAGGGCGGTGTTAAAATTTCGGGTAACTCAAGCAACATTTACAATAAAGATGAACTTGACAATCTTGCGCCCGGTAACCTTGCTTACAACGAAAATCCTGCATACAACATAATTGACGAGCAGGATAAATTTACTTCTGAACAAAATTAAGAATTAAACGGGTAGGCGACTCAATGTTGCCGCCCTTTTACTATACTGAATTTTTAACTTGGTGTTTTATGATAAACGACGTAGAAAAAATTAAACGGTTTAAGCTTATGCCTTCGCCTGTGCCCGATAGCTGTTGGTATTCAAATTTGCGAACTGTTTTGCCAAAGGGGATTTGGGATATAATCAGAAAAGAAGCGTATGCTCAAGCTAACGGAAAATGCATGATTTGCGGATCTAAGGTAAATAGACTTGAGGCTCATGAAAATTGGGTGTACGATGAAAAAAACTGTGTTCAAAAACTTGAATCTATTTTAGCGCTATGCCATAGCTGTCACGCGGTTATCCATATTGGAAGAACGCAATTAATTGATCAAGAAGAAATGGCGATCAAGCATTTCTGCAAGGTTAACGGCTGTAGTTATTCAGATTATATAAAAGCGCTTGCTTTGGCAAACGAAAAACACAGAAGATTAAACGAAGTAAGCGAATGGAAACTAGACGTAAGCATAATTGCACATTTGTTGGAAGATAAAAAAGATTAACTCGTGCGGCTTGTAACTTGCCGTTAAGCTTTAATAGGTTTAATTATTGTTGAGGAGGGAACGCGTGGTTGATAAAATTGAAAAAGATAGAGTGATTTTGCATTCCGATTTAAACAACTTTTTTGCAAGTGTAGAAACTGCGTTAAATCCTGAACTTAAGGGGAAGGCGGTTGCCGTTTGCGGAAGCGTTGAAGAAAGGCATGGTATAGTGCTTGCAAAAAGCGAGCTTGCGAAAAAAGCGGGAGTAAAAACCGCTATGACTATTCACGAGGCAAAAAAGCTTTGCCCCGAGCTTATAACTGTAAAATCTCATCACGATTTGTACGAGCAGTATTCATTAAAAGTGCGCAAAATTTACGAACGCTTTACCGATAGAATAGAGAATTTTGGAATTGACGAATCGTGGCTTGACGTAACGCATTCTAAAATATTTGGCACGGGCGAGCAAATCGCCAACAAAATACGTGCAGCGGTTAAAAGCGAGCTTGGCCTTACTTGTTCGGTTGGCGTAAGCTTTAACAAGGTTTTTGCAAAATTGGGTTCTGATATGAAAAAACCCGATGCAACCACGGTAATAGACAAAACTAATTACGTAAAAACCGTTTGGAGACTTCCCGTTTCAGATTTGTTATACGTGGGAAAATCTACGGCATTAAAGCTGAATCGCTACAATATATATACAATAGGTGACTTGGCAAACAGTTCCCGCGAATTTTTGCATTCAAAAATAGGCAAGTGGGGTGAAGCTCTTTGGATGTATGCCAGTGGGTTAGACGATACCCCGGTGAAAAGGATTGACGAAGACGATGACGTAAAGTCAATTGGTAACAGCGTTACAACCTATCGCGATTTGGAAAATTTAACAGACGTAAAAATGGTTCTTACCTATCTTTGCGAAAGCGTTTCAGAAAGACTCATCAGATACGGCGTAGGGAAGGCTACGACCGTTACTCTTTCGGTAAGGGATGAAAAGTTGATGTGGCTTACCAGACAATGTAAATTACAGTTTCCTTCAGTTCTTTCTACCGATTTTTTTAACGCCGCTTTGGATTTATTTATTAAAAATTACCGTTGGCATTCTTTCGTGCGCAGTATAGGTGTTGCCGTGAGTGACTTTTTGAGCGAAGGTGAGCAGTTGACATTAGGTCAAAACGTAAAAGAATACGAAAAAAGGGTAGAGCTCGAAAAAAGAGTAAATTCAATTCGTAAAAAGTACGGCAGCGATAGCGTTCGTAAAGGGGTAACCTTATGCGATAAGCAGTTTGGAAGGGGAGTAAAACCCTCAGATAAGGGAATTGTTACGGGCGTTAGAATAAATTCCGATCAAGACGGCGAAGACTAAGGTTTAATCGATTGCAATAATTGCAATTTGCACAATTTTTTTTAAAACGAAAAGAATTTACAAAAAAAAGTTGCAAATTTTTTAACTATGTGATATGATTAGGCGTGGAATAATAGAGGTAAAAAATGATTAACGGAAAATTATTAGTAGAAAAGCTTATCGTTTATGCGCAAAACTTCTTGTATCTTTCTGAATACGACGTTGTTTATACGCGAAATCTTCTTCTCGGTCAATTTAATCTTATTTCGGCCGAAATAAATCCTGAGGTGGATTACGCTAAAATTGCTTCAATGACTATTCCCGACGAGTTGTTCAACGAGGTAATGCAATATGCAAGCGAAAATAAGCTTTGCGAAGAGGGGTATGAAGAAGTTTATGCCACATATATTTTTGGCTTAATTTCACCAAAGCCGTCTGAAGTGAATATGATGATGCGTTCTCTTCGCGAAAAAATGGGCGCAAAGTATGCTTGCGAATATCTTTATAATCTTTCCATTAAAAACAATTATATCCGTAAATCAGCGATCGATAAAAATATAGGATGGGAATATAAAGACGGCGATAGAATGCTCGAAATAACCATCAATCTTTCAAAGCCTGAAAAAGACAATAAGGATATTGCAAAGCTGGTAAGTGCACCTAAAGATACTACCAAGTATCCTCTTTGCTTACTTTGCCGTCAAAACGAAGGATATAAGGGTACTCTAACACATCCCGCAAGAACCAATTTGAGAATTTTTAGCGTGGATTTAGGTGGAGAAAAATGGTATATGCAGTACTCTCCGTACGCTTATTTTTACCAACATTGCATACTTCTTTCAAACGATCACGTTCCAATGAAAATCAGTAGAAAAACGGTAGAAAAACTATTTGATTTTATTGAGCTCGTTCCGCATTATTTTGCAGGCAGTAACTCTGATTTGCCCATCGTTGGCGGATCAATTTTGAACCACGAGCACTACCAAGGCGGCTATCACGAAATGCCTATGCATAAGGCTAAAATTGCTCGCTATTGCAAGCACGATGGTTATCCTGACGTAGAAATCGGTATAGTAAATTGGTACAATACCACAATTAGACTTTCAGGCTATAACAGGAATACTGTTGCTGAGCTTGCAGGTGCAATAATTGACGGTTGGAGAAAATACAGCGATCCTTCGGTTGATATTATCGGTATTGACGAAAATGGAGTTAATCACAGCACTTGTACTGTAATCACACGCTTTTTACCTGATAACCGTTATAGCGTAGACCTTATTCTTCGTAATAACTGTACGAGCGAAAAGTATCCCGACGGTATATTCCACGCTCATCCAGAATATCACAATATCAAAAAAGAGGGTATAGGCCTTATTGAAGCAATGGGGCTTTACATTCTCCCTGCGCGTTTGAAACGTCAGCTTGCTGAAATTCAAGAGATTTTAGTGGGAAGAGCGGTATACAGCCCAATCGATTTGAGCAATCCCGATAATTCTTTATACGTTCATCGCGATATGATAGCTCAGCTTATCAAAGAAAACCCTGATCTTACCGATGATAAAAAAGCAAAAGAGGTTATCGACGAATACGTTAATAGGGTTTGTGTAAACATCTTAAAAAATACTGCGGTATTCAAGCAAGACGAGCAAGGTGTTCGCGCTCTTAATAAGTTCCTTGCCTCCGTTCAAATCATTTAATAACAGTAAACGTAATTTATTTTTTGGCTCTGCTTTGGCAGGGCCAAATTTTTTATTGGGGAAAAGTATTTATAAAGTCAGTTTTTTTGCATAATAGGTCATAAAAAATTTTATTTATCGAGTTTGCTAAAAAAACTAAAAAATATGCTTGATTTTTGCCATCAATTATAGTATAATTGGCAATGGTTAAATTATCATGGAGGACTTTATGGATAAAATTGAATTACTTAAAGCTCGCAGAGCCGAAATCCTTGAAGCCGGCAGTGAAATTCGCAAGAAAATTGCCGAACTTACCGACGAGGCAAGCTTTGCAGAGTTTGATTCTTACAGCTTTTCCGAAAACGAGTTTTACGAAGGTACGGTAGGAGGCGAAGGCGTTATTTGCGGTAGCGCAACCATAAACGACAATGCCGTGTACGTTATCGCTCAAAACGGCAACGTATTAGCAGGCGGCATTACCGATGCTAACTGTAAAAAAATCGTTAAATGCCAACAAAAGGCTCTTCGTGCAGGAGCTCCCGTTATTTATTTACTCGATACCAAGGGCGTTGCAGTAGGTGAGGGCGTAAGCGCACTTGAGGGCATTGGTGAAGTTCTTGCTATGGCACAAGAGCTTAAAGGTGAATGCGTTCAAATAGCAGTTGCTACGGGCGAAGTGTTAGGTTCATTTGCATTATTAGCTGCATCGTGCGATTTTACTTTTATGACGAAAAATGCGTGCGTAGCATATGCAAGCCCACTGGTTATTAGCGCAGCTTCTGGTAAAAATTTAGCAAAAGAAGAGGTTGGTGGCGTTAAGAACAATAAAAACAGCGGAGCAACAACCTTTGAGGTTGAAGATATCTTAGCTGTAAGAGATACGGTGACTAAGCTTTTAGATACCCTTCCCGCATTTAACGGCGAAGTAGAAACGATGGACGATTTTAACCGTGCAGCACCCGAGCTTAATCAAAAGGTTTGTGTAAATTGCCTTAAAGAAGCCGTTTTTGATAAGGATTATTTTATCGAAATGAATAAAGGCTTTGCCGACGAGGTAGTAACTGGAATTGCGCGCATTGGCGGAATGGCCGTAGGTGCAGTAATTTTCGGCGGCGGAGATAAAGGCGTTGAGCTTGACAGAAACAACGTTGCAAAGGTAAAAGAATTTTTATATTTCTGCGATGAAAGCGGTTTACCCGTAGTTACTTTCGTTAACACTCTTGGCGTTAAAGCAAATCTTGCAACTGCGCAAAGCCCGGTTATGAAAGAAATCGCAAATCTTACTTATGCACTTTACAACTTAGGAACACCTAGAATCAACGTAGTATACGGAAAGGCAGTTGGGCTTGGTTACTCGTTGTTCGCATCAAAGGCATTAGGGGCTGAATATTCGTACGCGTTCGCAACTGCAAAGATTTCTTTATTCGATACTAAAGCCGGTGCAATGATTGAGCTTGCCGGTATTAGTGAAGAAAATAAAGATAAAGCAGAAGAAAAATATGCAGACGAAATTCAAGATCCCGTTAACGCAGCAAGAAAGGGTTATATTGATGATATTATAGAGCCTCAATTCGTTCGCGCTTACCTTATTTCTGCTCTGCAGCTTGTTACGAGGTGAGTAATATGTTAGCAAATTTACTCATGTCCAATTTGGAATGGGCAATATTTACGCTAGTGCTCGGCGTAGTTGTTGTTGTCGTTGGCATGTTAGTGCTTGTGCTTTTCGTTAGTTTAGCAGGTAAAATGTTTAACAAAAGCAGTAAAAAGTCTAACGCTGACGTAGATACCGAGCTCGATGAACAGGTTTTACCCGTTGTTCCCGCTGCTTCCGTAGCAGATGAAACGGATATTCCCGAGCACATTAAAGTTGCAATTATTGCCGCGATCGCAGCGTATTATGAAAATAATCAACCTCAAAACCAATTTACGGTAAGAAAAATTAAAAAATTAAGATAACAAGGAGAATTTTATATATTATGCGTAATTTTATAGTTACTATCGATGGTAAACAGTATCAAGTAGGCGTTGAAGAAGTAGGCGCAACCGCTTCTCCCGTTGTAACCGAAATTAAACCTGCAGCTCCTGTTGCGGCTGCTACTCCTGCAGCTCCTGCTGCTCCCGCTAAACCTGCAGCTGCTGCACCTACAAACGGAACGAAGGTTAACGCTCCTATGCCCGGCATGATTAAATCGCTTTCAAAACCCGAAGGCAGCGTAGTTAAAAAAGGCGACGTTATTTTAGTTTTAGAAGCAATGAAGATGGATAACGATATTACCGCTCCTTGCGACGGAACTATTTCTTATAAAGTAAGCAGTGGTGCAAATATCGACACCGGAGCTTTAATGGCTGTTATTGGCTAAAGGTAGGTTAACAGCTTATGAGTTTTGGATTAAATATGCTTTGCGACGGGCTTTGGGATCAAATTTCACAATCGCTCATTAACTTATGGCAAAGCACCGGACTTAACGATTTAGTTGCCAATTTTTCAACCACGGGTTGGCAAAATTTGGTAATGATAGCTATAGCATGCGTACTCGTTTACCTTGCAGTAGTTAAAAAGTTTGAACCGCTATTGCTTCTTCCCATAGCGTTCGGTATGTTTATCGTTAATATTCCCGGTGTGTATAAGATTTTATTCGGTACGAAAGGCTATATTGTAACCGATACTCTTGCTGGCGTAGAAATAGCAAGGGGAACGGCAAATGAAATAGCTAACTTTTTTAACGTTGAAAGCATAGACGCGCTGGCAAGTAGTATTAAAGAATGTGCTATTATTACCACTGCGAACGGAACGGTATATGCTCAAACTTATGAGATTGAAAACGTAGTATACCACCAATTATCGCTATCAAGCGAAACGATCGTAAGAGACTTTGGGCTCTTCTACTATATTTATAAGGGCGTAGATTGGGTAATCTTCCCCCCCATTATTTTCTTGGGAATCGGCGCAATGACAGACTTTGGTCCGTTAATTGCTAACCCCAAGAGTATGATTATTGGCGCTTTTGCACAGTTGGGTGTTTTCGTTACTTTCTTCGGTGCATTACTGCTCTTAGGTTTTACACCGCAAGAAGCAGCCGCAATTGGTATTATCGGCGGGGCAGACGGGCCTACCGCAATTTACGTTACTAAAAAACTTGCGGAACATTTACTTCCTGCAATAGCTATTTCTGCTTATTCATACATGGCTCTTATTCCCATTATTCAAAAGCCAATCATGCGCGGCTTAACCACACCTAAGGAAAGAGCTATCAAAATGAAACAGCTCAGACCGGTTAGCAAAACCGAAAGAATTATGTTCCCTCTACTCGTTTCTTTAGTAGTTGGTCTTTTACTTCCCGATGCAATGCCTTTATTGGGCATGTTAATGCTTGGTAACTTACTTAAAGAATCGGGTGTTTGCGGCAGATTGGTTAACACCGCATCAAATGGCCTTATGAATACCGTTACCATATTCCTTGGCGTTATGGTAGGAGCAAAGGCAACCGGAGCGTTATTCCTTTCTTTACAAACCTTAGGTATTATTGCATTAGGCCTTATCGCATTCTGCATGGGTACTGTAGGCGGATTATTAGTAGCAAAACTTATGTGCAAATTAAGTAAAGGGCAAATTAACCCCCTTATCGGCTCGGCAGGCGTTTCTGCAGTGCCCATGGCTGCACGTATTTCACAAGACGTGGGTAGGGAAACCGATCCCGACAACCATTTATTGAT
Source organism: Clostridia bacterium (assembly GCA_017456665.1). Taxonomy (GTDB): domain Bacteria; phylum Bacillota; class Clostridia; order Christensenellales; family Borkfalkiaceae; genus HGM11416. The sequence goes on from JAFTIY010000105.1 coordinate 9,086, forward strand.
GCACGCTATGGGACCAAACGTAGCAGGCGTTATCGGATCAGCTATCGCAGCAGGTGTTTTACTTGCTTTATTCGGCTGATAATTAAGGAGAATTTTAGATTATTATGAGTAAAAAAGTTTTAATAACAGAAACAATTTTGCGTGATGCCCATCAATCGCAAGCTGCAACCAGAATGACTACTGAACAGATGCTTCCAGTTTTAGAAGATCTCGATAAAGTTGGTTATTATTCACTTGAAGCTTGGGGCGGGGCAACCTTCGATTCATGCCTTCGTTTTTTAAACGAAGATCCTTGGGATAGATTGAGAACTTTAAAGGCACATACCAACACTCCTCTTCAAATGCTTCTCCGCGGTCAAAATCTCCTCGGATATAAGCATTATTCAGACGACGTGGTAGAAAAATTCGTTGAGGCGAGCATCAAAAACGGTATTAAGGTTATAAGAGTATTCGACGCTTTAAACGACGTAAGAAACCTTGCTACTGCAATGAAAGCGATTAAAAAGTACGGCGGTATTTGCGAAGCTACTATTTGCTATACTACCAGCCCCGTTCATACTAACGAATACTTCGTTCAACTTGCAAAACAGCTTGAAGAATTAGGCGCAGATAACATCTGCATTAAGGATATGGCTAACTTATTGCTTCCTTATACTGCATACGAACTCGTAAAAGCAATGAAGGCCGTATTAAAGCCAGAAACCAAAATTCACCTTCATACACACAATACCACGGGCACTGGCGATATGGTTAACCTTAAAGCTATTGAGGCTGGTTGCGATATAGTTGATACTGCTATTTCTGCATTAGGTAACGGTACTTCGCAGCCTGCAACAGAGCCATTGGTTGCAACTTTACAGGGAACGGAATACGATACTGGTATTGATATTGCAAAACTTATTCCTATTACCGATCACTTTAAAAAGGTTGCAAGTGATCTTGAAGCAAGCGGTTCGCTTAATCCCAACGTTAGAAAGGTAGACGTTAATACTTTAGTTTATCAAGTTCCCGGCGGTATGCTTTCTAACCTTATGAATCAACTTAAACAACAGGGTAAACTTGATAAGTTAGAGGAATGTCTTGCTGAAGTTCCCAACGTTAGAAAGGATTGCGGTTATCCTCCTTTAGTAACTCCATCAAGCCAAATCGTTGGTACTCAAGCGGTGCTTAACGTTTTAAGCGGCGAAAGATATAAAATGGTAACCAAAGAATTCAAGGGATTGTTAAAGGGTGAATACGGCCAACTTCCCGCACAGCCCGATCCTGAAGTATTCAAAAAGGTTGTAGGTGACGAGCCTGTTATTACTTGCCGTCCTGCTGATCTAATTGAGCCTGAATACGAAAAATTCAAAGAAGAAATTAAAGAATATTATACCCAAGAAGAAGACGTGCTTTCTTACGCGTTATTCAACCAAGTTGCAATCAATTTCTTTAAATACAGACTTGCTAAAAACAAGGGCGTAGATAAAGATCTTGCAGAAAAAAACGGCAATAAGGTATATCCGGTATAATATGAACATCTTAGTTTGTAACGACGATGGCATTCATAGCGAGGGTTTAATAGCTCTCGCTTTAATGCTATCAAGGAAAAATCATAACGTAACCGTAGTAGCTCCTGCGGATAATCGCTCGGGCTATGCTCATTCGGTTACTTTTTATAAAGAGGTAATCGTAAAAAAAGAGGATATATCGCAAGAATTTGAGGCGTGGTCGCTTTCAGGCACGCCTGCAGATTGTTCAAAATACGGCTTAAGTGAGCTTGGTAAAAAATTTGATTTAGTATGCGGGGGTATTAATCGAGGTTCAAATTTAGGTACGGAGGTTCAATACTCTGGAACCGTAGCGATAGGGCTTGAAGCTAACTGTTTGGGGGCAAAAGCCATTGCTTTTTCTTGCCGCAATTACAAGGAAGCTGATTTTACTCACGTAGCTGAGGTCTGCGGCGATATAATAGATCGTTTTTATGATAAATTAAGCGATAAGTTTACACTTAACGTAAATATTCCTCCTTTAAAAGAGGGCGAAACTCATAACGGCGTAAAGGTAACTCCCTTGGGTGTATGTTTTTATACCGACGTTTACGAATACGTTAAGGAAGGCGTATACGTTTTAACGGGCGAGCCTATTGAATACGATAATCCTGCGGATTGTGACGTTGAATGGATTAAGAAAAATTACGTTACCGTAACGCCCATAATTTATGATAAAACGGCACATGCTATCATACAAACTTTAAAAGGAAAACTTTAGATGAAAACTGTTGTAATCGGCGGAGGCGCTGCAGGCATGATTTGTGCTTATTACTGTGCAAAAAACGGTGAAAGTACGGTTTTGCTCGAACAAAACGAAAAACTCGGTAAAAAAATATATATAACGGGTAAGGGCAGATGCAACGTTACCAACGATTGCGACGAGGAAGAATTTTTGGCAAACATCGTAACGAATGCTCGATTTATGAGAGGAGCAATTTGGTCTTATCCTCCATCTTCAACTATGGAGTTTTTGCAAGAAAACGGGTTAAAGATAAAAACCGAAAGGGGAAATAGAGTTTTTCCTCTTTCGGATAAATCGTCAGACGTTATTAAATGCTTTGAAAGATCAATGCAAAAGGTTGGCGTGCAGGTACATTTGAACTGCAAAGTGTATAATTTACTAGTAAACGACGGAAAAATAGAAGGAGTAAAATGTAGTCTGGGCGAAATTTCGTGCGATAAAGTAGTTGTTTGTACGGGAGGAAAAAGTTATTCCTCTACAGGCAGTACTGGCGACGGATATGCTTTTGCAAAAAGCGTTGGTCATACAGTTACTCCTATAAGGTCGGCTTTATGCGGTTTAGAGCTTTTAGGCACCGATTTTGCATCGCTTGCCGGGTTAACGCTAAAAAATATCGGATTCAAAGTTTTTAAGGAGCAAAAAGAGATATATCGCGACTTTGGCGAACTTCTTTTTACACATACGGGTGTTTCTGGCCCGGTAGTTATTTCCGCTTCAAGCTATATAAGTAAAGAGGGGAATGGAAACTACACCGTTAGTATTGATTTGAAACCTGCTTTAGATGAAAAAACACTCGACAGTAGGCTACTTCGAGATTTTGCCCAATTTAAGGGTAAGGTTTTAAAAAATTCATTATTCGAACTATTACCTAAAAGCCTTATTCCCGAAGTGATTAGGCATTCGGGTATTAGTGGAGAAGCAAAGGTTAGTGAATTTAGCGCTGAAAACCGCAAAAAATTACTAACTTCTTTAAAAGATTTGCGTTATAAAATGGCAAAATTGCGCCCTTTAGAAGAATGTATCGTAACGGGCGGGGGCGTTAACGTAAAAGAGATTAACCCCTCTACTATGGAGAGTAAAATTATAAAAGGGTTATATTTTGCGGGCGAGGTTGTTGACGTAGATGCACTAACTGGTGGATTTAATCTTCAATGTGCTTTTGCAATGGGTTATCTTGCGGGTAATGCAACACAAAAATAGAATATTCGTTTTACAAAAGGGTAAAATTTATGATAAATATTGCGATAGACGGGCCTGCCGGAAGCGGTAAGTCTACGGTAGCAAAACTTATAGCAAAAAAATTGAATATACTGTATTTAGATACCGGTGCTATGTACCGCGCATGCGGTTTAAAAGCAACGGCGTTGGGTATTTCGTGTAACGACGAGCAGGGAGTTAATTCATTTATTAACGGCATTGATTTGCAAGTTAAATACGAAAACGGAACGCAACACGTATATCTTGACGGCGAAGACGTTTCTGAAAGTATTCGTAAAAACGAGGTTTCAAAAATGGCCTCAGATATTTCAAAATGGCCGATGGTAAGGGCAAAAATGGTACAAATGCAAAGAGATGTTGCTTCAAAGCAGCATTGCGTTTTAGATGGGCGCGATATTTGCATGTACGTTTTGCCGAATGCTAAATATAAATTTTTTATGACGGCGTCTGCCGAGGTTAGAGCGCAAAGAAGATGTAACGAGCTTGAACAAAAAGGGCAAGCAGTTGATTACGATGCAATATTAAAAGAAATAAATCAACGCGATTATAACGACAGTCATCGTGCTCATTCTCCTTTGGCAAAAGCGCCTGATGCCGAATTGCTTGATACCTCGTATATTTCGGCAGAAGAAGTAGCTAACTATATTATAGAAAAGGTTAAAAAAGGGGAAAATTTATAATGTTATTTACTATATTACGCCCAATATTAACGCTGTGGATTTGGTTATTTTATCCTCTTAAGGTAAGGGGAAAAGAAAATATCAGCCATGAGGGAAATACAGTTTTAATATGCAACCATTTAAGCATGATGGATATTTTTTTCGTTGGATATTTATTTAAAGGAAAAACTTTTTATATAGCAAAAAAAGAGATCTTTAAAAACAAAGTGTTCGGCTGGCTTATTAAACAATTGGGCGGTATTCCTCTCGATCGTGAAAAGGTTGACCTTGAAAGCACTAAAATGGCGCTATCCGTTTTAAAAAGCGGTAAAAGACTTTGTATCTTTCCCGAAGGGAAACGTAATAAGCAAAACACCGATATTTTACCCCTTCACGGCGGAGCAGGTATGTATGCTTTTAAGTGCAAGTCTGCAATTATTCCCATAAACATACACAACAAAGCAAAATTTTGGGGCAAAAACAGTATTTACGTAGGTAAAAAATTTAATTTTTCACAATTCTATGGCCAAAAGTTAGACGTAGAATTAAACGAAAAATTAACGCAAATTATGTACGAGCAGTTATGCGTTGCAAAAGAAGAACACGAAAATCTTATTGCAAATAAAAAATAATCGGTTGGTTTTATGCAAATCATATTAGGAAAGAATAACGGTTTTTGCAGTGGAGTAAAAAAAGCTGTTGAAACCGCATACGAGCACGGCGCTGAAGGCGTTTATATACTCGGCAACTTGATTAACAATGAACGGGTTGTTGCCAACATTGAAAAAACGGGTGCTAAAACGGTAAACGACGTTACGCAAATTCCAAACGGTTCAAAAGTTTTAATCCGTTCACACGGAGTCGGTAAGGCTATATACGATAAGCTGAATGAAAAGGGCGTTACGGTTATAGACTGTACTTGTTCTTTCGTTAAGCGCATACAAAAAATTGTAAGCGAGCATTACAAGCAAGGTTTTGCAGTAGTTATAGTGGGCGAAGGCGCTCATCCTGAAGTGACCGGGATTAACGGTTGGTGTGATAATAAGGGAATTATTACCGATGGCGAAAGCATAGATTATTCGCTAATATGGCAAGAAAAAGTATGCATAGTGGCGCAAACCACCTTTTCTTATGAAAAATTTGCATATTTTTTAAAAAAATTTAATAAAAGTCGCTATAAAACAGTTGAGATTTTTAACACAATTTGCTATACTACTAGGGAAAGACAAACTGAAGCGGTAAATCTTTCAAAAATATGTGACTGCATGTTAGTGGTCGGCAGTGCATCAAGCAGTAATACTCGAAAGCTGCTTAATTTATGTCGCGAGCACTGTAACAACGTATTTTTGGTTGAGCAAGCAAATTTGTCTAAAATAAAAAATTTAGTATCATTTAAAAAGTTGGGTATTGTATCGGGGGCTTCAACACCTACCGAACAATCGATGGAGGTTTTCTTTAGTATGGAAAAGAACACTGAAGCTGAAGTTTTAGTTAACGAAGTAGCTGAAGGCACAAATGAAGTTGCGGAAGTTGCTGCTCCCGCGGAAGAAGTAGTAAATGTTGATGTATCTAAACCTGCAGAAACAATGGAAGAAGCTGTCGCTAAAATGGACGAAAAACAAACAAAATTCAGAAAGGGGCAGAAGATAACCGCTACAATCTCCTCGGCTACCGATGAAGGTCTTGCAGTTTACATTAGCAACACCAAAAAAGAAATCCTTCTTCCCAAAGAAGAAATTAATTGCGAAACCTACGAAAAAGCTGCTTACGCTGCAAAAGTTGGCGAAGAAATTCAAGTTAAGATCGTTGGTCTTAACCCCGTTCAGCTTTCTGAAAAGGCTATCGCTAAAGAAATAGAAGACGAAAAGCTCATTGCTGAAATTGCAGATGGCACTAAAGAATTCAGCGTTGCTATCGACGGTTTCAACAAGGGTGGTCTTATCGGTCACTATGCTGGCTTTGAAGTTTTTGTTCCTTCTTCTCAGATCAGAATCGGTTTCGTTAAAGATCTCGGAAAATACGTTGGCAAAACTTTAAGACTTAAAGCAGAAAAGATCGAAAACGGCAGAAGAAAACAAATCGTTGCTTCTCAAAGAGTTATTTTAGAAGCTGAAAAAGCTGCTAAAGACGCAGAAAGAGCTGCTAAAGAAGAAGAATTCTTCAGCGCAGTTAGCGTTGGCGACGTTATTATGGGTACTGCTGTTAGATTTGCAAGCTTCGGTGCTTTCATCGACGTTGCAGGAATCGACTGTTTAGCTCACATTTCTGACTTAAGCTGGACTGGATGCAACTCTCCTGCCGAAGTTCTCGAAATTGGCAAACAATACGAATTCAAAGTATTAAAATGCGAAAAAGAAACCAAAAAAGTTTCTTTAGGCTATAAACAACTTCAACCCAGACCTTGGGATTTAGTTCCCGGTAAGTACATGGTAGGCGACGTTGTAACCGGTAAGGTTGTAAGAATCGTTCCCTTTGGTGCTTTCGTAGAACTCGAAAAAGGTATCGACGGTTTAGTTCACGTTTCTCAAATTTCTCACGAATGGCTTGAAAATCCCACTTCTGCTCTTAAAGTTGGCGAAGAAGTTGAAGCAAAAATTATTGCTATCGATCACGAGAAGGAAAAAATTACCCTTTCTATCAAGGCTATGACTCCTGCTCCCGAAGTTCAAGCTAAACCTAAGAAAGAAAAAGTTGAAGGCGAAGAAGAAGGCGAAAAGCCCGCTCGTAAACCCAGAAGACAAAGAAACGAAGAAAATGACGGCGAAATGAGAGAATGGAAAGATTCTAACGACACCGGCGTTTCTATTGCTGAACTTTTAGCAAATAACAATAAATAATTTATAAAAATGCTACGCGGATTGCTTCCGCGTAGCATTAAATAAACTTTATTTTATAAAAATAAGGGCGATATGCTATCACCCTTACTTTTAAATTGTAAAATTACCTCTTTTTTGGTAATTTATTTGATTTTTGCTTAATAATCTAACTCGTAGTAATAGTTTTTACTTTGAGTAGGGGGTAAGCGATCCCCTTTAGAAACGGAAACCTTATCTAAAGTTTTTCCGTCTTGATCAACAACTCTGTAAAAACCTGTTTCGGGAGCAATATCGCCCGGATTGAATCTTTTCATGCTTTGTACCTCCATGCAATATTATTATGTGTAGGGTACAAAATTTTTATACGGTGCGGTATATAGATTTTTTTAAAAAAAATTAAAAAAAATTAGAAAAATGCTTCAAAAATGGTTGACAAATTTTGTGATTTGTTATATTATGTATGAGCATTATGTTTACGGGGTGTAGCGCAGTTTGGTAGCGCACGTGGTTTGGGACCATGGGGTCGGGAGTTCGAGTCTCTTCACCCCGACCAATTGTAAGCATTGAGGGCCTTTAGCTCAGTTGGTTAGAGCGGTCGGCTCATAACCGATTGGTCCGCGGTTCGAGTCCGTGAAGGCCCACCATTTAAAATAAATATATTTGGCCTGGTAGTTCAGTTGGTTAGAACGCTAGCCTGTCACGCTAGAGGTCGAGGGTTCGAGCCCCTTCCAGGTCGCCAAATACGG